>DASQQH010000371.1:0-2361 GCA_035643555.1 Acidimicrobiales bacterium
GACCGTGAGCTGGGCGCGGTCCCCCCCGGCCTCCGCCGCCGGGGCCAGGGGTCGACGCCGCGGTGGCGGTGCCCCCGCCACCTCCCGCTCCCCCGGGACGACGGGGTCGGGGCAGCTGGTGGCGCTCGAGGACGGGATCGGGCCGGGGAGACCTCGAGGAGCCCAGGGCGCCTGCCGCCTGGCGACGAACCGGTAGGCGGCCTGGCGGGAATCGTCCCCGGGTGGGCCAGTGACCCTCGCCCGGGTGGCTGGCCGCGGGCTGCACCGGCCGCCCCCACCTGACCTCGCCGCCGCCTGGCCGCCGCCGCGTGGGCCCGGCGACCCGCTTCGGCCTCACCACCGAGGCAGTGGCCGTCATCCCCACCGGCTTTCCACCGTGGACCGCCGCCCGGTGGCGAGCGGGGCTCGCCAGCATCCGCCACGACCCCGCCCCCGACCGCCCGGTGTTGCTGTTGGTTCGGCGCCCGGGACGGGGTAGCCCCCGGGGACGCCACCGCCTCCGGTGCCCTCCCCCGCGCCCGACGAACGGGGTCATGCCCACACCCTCGTAACGTCGAAAGGCCCCGTTCCTGGACGGCGCCGGCAGGTCGCATCACGGTCTCTTCTCGTGGGCATTCCCACCGGTTTCCCGGCGGCGCCTTCTTACTTACCACCCCATTTCGCCGCCGTGGTGGTTCTCGCTCCACCAGGAGCGCTGGCTCTGGCGGCATGGGCCGTCGCCAAGACCCGACTGGAGCATTTAGGGACCCTGCCGCGTCGGTGCTACATTCTGAAGGGACACGGTCGGCATTCCCGTTGGGAGCGGTTCCTCCGGAGGGCCAACTCGCTCAGTCGTTGTCGTTTCCCCGACGGTCGACCGCGCCAACCGCTATCGGGGCAACCCATTACCAATGCGGGGTGCTCGGGTGCAACCGACACATGACACGCCCCTCGAGACGACGAACGGACGAGGAGGCCCGACACCGCTCTGGCCCAGGTGGTGGCCACGGCCGACGAGCGCCCACGGGGGACCTGTGGTTGGCCAACTCCCCACACCAGCGTCCGGACCGGGTAAGGACCTGATCGGACACAACATGTCGGGGGATTCCCACCCAACGCCTCCCGACCGGAGATCACGAGCAGTGAAAACGACCACGGGCAGGTCAGGGTCCGGGGCGCCAAACCCATTTCTGTGGTCAGCGGTTGCCGGCTCGTCCCTCGGAAGGGAACCGGTGTCAGAGGGCGTGGCCGTTCGGGTGCAGCGGGTCACGCTGGGTTTCGCACCGGCGGTTCGACACACGGCGGCAACGCGGCGAGGAAGGTGAGCACCATGGGATCGAGACACCGGCGATCGGCGTCGACCTCGAGGGTGGGGACAAAGCGGCGTGACGCCGGTCCGTGGATGGGGATGACGCGAGGACTCCAGGCCCACGTCGTCGCCTACGAGGTGGTGAACGCGTCGCTGATCGCCCTGTGGGCACTGGTGTGGATCGGCGACGGGACCTGGTTTCCCTGGCCGCTCCTCATCATGGTCGCCTGGGGGGTCGTCCTGGCGCTCCATGTGCGGAGCACGGTCGGCCGCCGACGACACGTGCCCCACCGGCGCCCTGGCGTACCCGGGGCCGAACGCCCCGACAGGGGACGGCCCATCCCCACCGGTGGCCCGATGCCGGGGTACGACGAGCAGCCGCCGCTGCCGGGCTGAGTCTCCCCACGCCCCGGGAGACCGGCCCCGAGGCCACAACCTCGACGGCGTCGGGCAGGCAGCCGTCACACACCCGGGCGAGCGCCTCTCGTCGGGTGCTCCCGCCAGCCGAGCCCCTCGGGGCGCCTGCGCCGTGCGGGGCCGCACCGGCGGGCCCGCGACGCCGGGCGTGCCGGTGGGCACGGTATCCGGCGTTCCTCGCCCACCGCCTGGCGCGCGCGCTCCCACGTCCGGCCTCGGTCACAACACCCCTGTCGCCGTGACAGCGCTCCCGCTGGGCACGCCGAGGGGAGACCGCGCCTGGCGGCGGTGGCCGGGACCCCCCGCGGACGCCGCGCCGCGGCGGGTGGGTCCCCGCTCAGCCCTCCGGCGGTGACGGCGTCGGGGGGTCGGTGCGGCGACGGTTGGTTGGCAGCCGGTTGACCAGGCGACCGACGCGCTCGGTCGTGCCCTGCAGGGGACTGACGGTGGCGTTGAGCACCACGACGGAACGCTGAAGCTCCTGGACGGCCTCGAGGAGGGGAGGGACCGACTCCAGGGTGCCGGTGAGGCGCTCCATCTCCGCCAGCGTCCGGGAGAGCTCTCCCAGCACCGTGCGCAGATCCGCCAGCTGGGCAAGGGCCGGTGCCGTCTCTGCGAGGGATTGCATGGCGGGCACCACGTCGGCGAGGCGCTCC
>DASQQH010000372.1:0-2288 GCA_035643555.1 Acidimicrobiales bacterium
CCCCGCCCGGGCCCCGGCAGCCGCCGGGCCACGGCCGCCGGCAGGCGGTCCCACAGGGTCCCGAGGGCCCGCATCGTGGCCCCGAAGCCCCTCGCCCGGGCCCAGCTCCCCGCCCAGGCCCGCCAGCCGGCGCGGGTGAGCCCGCGGGCGGGGTAGCGGTGGTGGGCCTCGTAGTCGGCCCGGAGGTCGACCAGCATGTCGGGCAGGGGGATCTTGACCGGGCAGGCGTCCGCGCAGGCGCCGCACAGCGAGGAGAGGAACGGCAGCTCCGCCCCCGCCTGGGGGTCGCCGATGAGGGGGGTGAGGACCGCCCCGATCGGGCCGCCGTAGACGGCGCCGTAGGCGTGGCCGCCCACGGTCCGGTACACGGGGCAGGAGAACTGGCACGCCCCGCACCGGATGCAGGCCAGGACCTCCTCGTAGCGGGTGCCGAGGATGTTGCTGCGGCCGTTGTCCAGGATGACCAGGTGCAGCTGCTCGGGACCGTCGGCCTCACCCGGCCTGCGGGGCCCGGTCACCAGGGACTGGTAGACCGACAGCGGGACCCGGGTGGCGGCCCAGGCCACCAGGGGCAGCAGCACCGCCAGGTCGGTGAAGCGGGGGATGACCTTCTCCACGGGCATCACCGCGATGTGGACCCGGGGCTGGGAGGTGACCATCCGCCCGTTGCCCTCGTTGGTGACCAGGGCCAGGGTCCCGGTGTCGGCGGCGGCGAAGTTCACGCCGCTGATCCCCAGATCCGCCCGGTGGAAGTCCTCGCGCAGCCGCCGGCGGGCGAAGGCCGCCAGGTCGTCCGCCCGGTCGCCCAGCTGGGTCCCCGCGAGCTGGCGGAACAGCGCCGTGATGTCGCCCTGGGAGCGGTGGACCGTGGGGGCCACGATGTGGCTGGGCCGCTCGTCGGCCACCTGGAGGATGTACTCCCCGAGGTCGGCCTCCACCACCTCGATCCCCGCCTCCTCCAGGTGGTGGTTGAGGTGGATCTCCTCGGTGGCCATGGACTTCGACTTGACCGCCAGGCCCACCTGCTCCCTGGCGGCGATCTCCAGGATCACCCCCACCGCCTCCTCGGGGGTGGCGGCCCGGTGGACCACCCCGCCGTGGGCGGTCACGGCCCCGGTGAGACGGGTCAGATGCCCCTCCAGGTCCGCCAGGGTCTCCCGACGGATGCGGGCCCCCCGCTCCCGCAGCTCGGACCAGGGCGGGGACCACCCGGGCACCACCCAGCGGCGGTTGATCTCGTCCAGGCGCTCGGTCGTGGCGCCCTGGCTTGGCTGGCTCAGGGCCTCGACGGTGAGGTCGGCCAGGGGCCGGGGAGGACGGTCCAGGCCGGGGGCGGCCCAGTCGGGGCGGGTGGTGACGATCCGCTCCCGGCCCTCCAGGGCCTCCGAGCGGCGGGGGGACTGGCCGTCCGAGGGGGAACCGGCAGGGTGGTGGGTGGTCATGTGGCGGCGCTCTGGGTGAGGGGCACGGCGGTGGGCAGGGCGTCGGCCACCACCTCCGCCAGGTGGCGGGTCCGCACCGGCAGGCCCCGCCAGTCGGCCCGGCCCTGGAGGTGGAGCAGACAGCCCGGGTCGGCCGAGACCAGCCAGGTGGCCCCGGTCCCGCGACCGTCGGCCAACTTGGCGTCGGCCATGGCCACCGACACGTCGGGGAACTTGGCGGCGAAGGTCCCCCCGAACCCGCAGCAGGTCTCGGGATCGGTCATCTCCTCGATGGCCAGGCCCTCGATCCGCCCCAGGACCCGGCGGACGCTGGTCCGCTCGCCCAGGCTCCGCAGCATGTGGCAGGAGTCGTGCACGCACACGGTGGCCTCCAGGCGCAGGGGGAGGCCCTCCCCGTAGGCGGCGACGAACTGGCTGAACTCCCAGGTACGGGCGGCCAGGTCCGCCGCCCGTGACGCCCAGGCCCCCGGAAGGGTCCGGGGCACCTGGTGGTGCAGGTGGGCCACGCAGGACCCTGAGGGGCTCACCACGGCCTCGTAGGCCTCGAAGGTGGTGAGCCAGTGGCGGGCGAGGCGCTCGGACGCCCGGGGGAAGCCCGAGTTGAGGGCCGGCTGGCCGCAGCAGCTCTGGGCCTCGGGGAAGGCAACGGTGGTGCCCATCGCCTCCAGGACCCGGATCGCGGCCTGGGCCGGGGCGGGGGTGGCCAGCTCCGCGATGCACCCGGCGAACAGTGCCACCGACGACGGGGGCGAGGGCGGCCGCCGGTCGGGCTGGGGTGGCCCGGGGCTCACCGGCCTGCCCCTGTTCCGCCGGGTGTCGTGGTCCGCCCCCCCTGACCGAGCGCCA
>DASQQH010000373.1:0-2479 GCA_035643555.1 Acidimicrobiales bacterium
GGCGCCCGCCGTGCCCTCCTCCCCAGGGCCACCGAGTGGCCGGCTGTCCAGGCACAGGGTGTCGGAGGTGAGGCAGCGGCCCGTGGCCAGCTCGAACTTCCACCCGTGGACCGTGCAGGTCAACACCCCGTCCTCCACCTCGCCGAAGCGGACCAGATCCCCACCGAGGTGGGGGCACCGTCGTTGGACGAGGTAGCCCTGGCAGACCCACATCTCCTCGCCCTCCTCGCCCTCCGGGGCCTTCCAGGCGGCCCGTCGGCCCCGGACCTGGCCGGCGGTGGGCGAGTCGGGACGGTAGACCGACTCCAGATAGGCGATCCGCTCCGGGGTCAGGCACTTGAAGAAGCTGTAGAGCATCTCGTTGTACGAGCCACGGCGCTCGGCCTCGAACCGACAGGAGAGGAACACCTCGTTCACCCAGTCGTCCACCCGCCGCTCGATGAGGGACTCGACGAGCCGGGCCTCGAGGTGGAAGCGGAACTCCCAGTCCTCCCCCTGCCAGCGACGCACCTCCCGTCGGGGGAAGTCCACGGCCACGGCGTCGGAGCCCACGTCGATCACCGCCACGCCCCCGACCCCCTCGCAGGTGGCGTCGGCACGGGCCAGCAGGGGCTCGAACCATTCCTTGAGGGCGGCCACCACGTCGACGGTCCCCTCCGGACAGGCCGCCAGTGCCGCCTCGAACTGCGGGCGGCGCCGCTCCTGGTAGGCCTTCAGGTAGGAGCGCTTGTTGGTGAAGATGTCCGCGATCTCCTCCTCGGGGAGGGGGTGGCGAACGGCGCAGCTCCCCTGGTCCAGGGTGGCCACCGACCCGGGCAGGAGCAGGTGGCCGCGGTCGATCCCGTGCTCTGCGAGGTAGGAGAGGAACACGGTCTGGTCGGGGAAGATGTTGGCCCGGTCACCGTCCAGGTCGTTGAGGTGGAACAGGGCGTCGTCGAGGAACGCGGGGGGACCCGCGCAGGGGAACACGTGGCGGGCGTCGACGGCCGCCACGTACCGCAGCGCCCGGGCCAGCTGGTTGGCCCGCTTGTCCTCGCCCAGGGCTCGCTTCTCCTCCTCGGGGAAGCGGTAGACCATCGGAAACCACACCGCCCCCGAGAACTGGAGGAAGTGGGCGTCGAACGGTCCCTGGGCCAGGAGGGCGTCGAGGTCCCTCGGCCGGGCGTCGTTCTGGTTGAGCAGACGGCACCGCCCGTCGTCGAGGACCAGGCTCGAGTCGCCCAGGGGCCCGTCGGCCGGGGTGGTCGAGGTCCAGATGCTGGCCCTGAACCCCTCCAGGTCGATCGGCTCCCCCTCCCGGGTCTGGATGAAGTTGGTGAACCCGAGGCCCTCCAGGCACCGACGGAGCTCGGGGAGGGGGTAGTCGGGCAGGAGCACGGTGGTGTCCTTGGCCACCCACCGGGCCAGGAACTCCTCGTCGTAGTGGTCCCGGTGGAGATGGGAGATGTACAGGTACGTGGGCCGGCTGATCGCCGCCACGTCCAGGTCGGCGTTGTCGGGGAACGGGAACCAGGACGCGAAGAAGGCCGGGGTGAACCAGGGATCGCAGAGCACGCTGGTCTCGCCCGACTCCACGAACAGCCCGGCATGGCCCGTCAGGGTTACTCGCACGGCCTTCTCCCTCTGGACTGCGCGCCTCCCCGCGGCTGGCGCGCCTCTCCCCTGGCTTGTCGCACGTGTAACCCCCCCACGCGTCAGTCTCCCTCGTGCTGCCACCCGGCTACCCGCCCGGTGCGCCCAGGCTAGTCGATCCGCCCCGTCCCCGCGCCCGGTGGCCCCGCCCCCCGCCCTAGTGGTGGCCCCGTCCACGGGCCAGGGCACGCCGAGGTCGCCACCCCCCCTGGGGCCTCCCCCAGCGGCGGTCGTGGCCCTGGGCGTGGACGGCCCCCAGGCGCTCGGCCCGCAGGTCCTCCACCTCGGGGTCCTCGAGGGGATCGAGGTCCCCCACCACCAGGGAGAGCAGGTGGTCGGCGAGGGCCGGGTTCCGGGCCAGCACGGGGCCGTGGAGATAGGTCCCCACCACCCGCCCGGCGACCGCCCCCTCGCCCCGGTCGCCCACCCCGTTGCCCACGCCGGCCATCACCCGGCCCAGGGGTGCCACCCCCGGGCCCCGCTCGGTCACCCCGCCGTGGTTCTCGTACCCGGTGAGCAGCTCGGCGCCGGAAGCCAGCCCGACGGCCGGGCCCGCCTTCACCAGCAGCTCCCCCACCGCCCGGGGACCGGTCCCCTTGTGGCTCCGCACGTCGAGGAGCCCGGCGCCGGGATGGAGCGCACCGGCGGTCCCGGCGAAGGCCTCCCCCACGATCTGGAAGCCGGCGCAGACGGCGAGCACGGCCGCCCCGCCCGCCAGCGCCCGGGCCAGGGCGCCCTCGGCGGCCAGGGCGTTGGCGGCCTGGGTCTGGGGCCCGTCCTCGCCGCCGCCCAGGCAGTACAGGTCCGCGGTGGCCGGGACGGGCCGGTCGGACAAAGCCCGGACCAC
>DASQQH010000374.1:0-3571 GCA_035643555.1 Acidimicrobiales bacterium
AATCGGAAGGGGTGATCGCTAAGCTCGGCCAGCGTGAGACATGACCCATCGCTGGTGTGGACACTGATTGACGCTCGTGATCAGTATGACCGCAACCCGTATTACGACGAAATCTTCCACCAGGCTCACGAGCGCATCGCCGCCACCGGAGAGGCCGGTAAGGGACTGATAGCAATGGTCGCCTTCTGGAAGCGATCAGCGCAAGGTGGCCGGTGGATCACGCCCCTACTATCATTGCCAGACAGCGAGGTCCGGGAACACACCCGTGCAGCCTTCGGGTCGACGGACGATCGTGAGGCGCTACGGCACCTCGCCAACCTCCCCGGCTTCCGGCGTCAGGAGGCCCTCGCTACCGCCCTCCTGACGGCGGCCAACCCGGACGACTACGGCATCATGGATCGATGGGCTCTCGCTACCCTCGACAGGTTGGGCCTCGGTGTCGGAACGTCCAGCGGTAAGACCCTGCGCTACCTAGAGCGGATCAGATCTCTACGGAGCAAGGTGCGAGCCTCAGGCTGCCTCTTCACCTGTCGCGACGTGGACAAGGCGCTGTACATCCTACGCGATAGTGTCACGATGTAGACGGCCGTCCAACGAGGTATCGGGCTCCGGTTGACCGCGCCGGCAACTCGAGCCGATTCGCTATTGACATGCATCCCTGCTCTCCCTGATGCCCGCCGAACTCTTGGACGTGCTGGACGCCTGTTCTGGGACCCGGGTCAGGTGAGACAGGGCACAACCCGGTCATAACCGGGGTCGCGGGTGGAAAGTCTTTCCTCATCTGGCGTTCACCCAGGAGGATCATCTGGGGCCATACCACTATGTGCCTGTGGGCCCGGAGCCTCATCGGCGGCCTGGCCCTTGGGTGGGTCGATGGGCGCTGCGCGCGGTTGCTGCGCCAGTTCTTCTCAGTCCCTGCGGGTCCGGGACGACTTCCTGCTCACCCTGGCTCCTGTGGAGGCGCACGGAGGAGTTGAGCGAATGGTAAAGGACCGCATCGGCCGTTGTTTCCGCTCGGTGGAAAGGCAAATTCTCTTGCTGGCCTGGGACCAGGCGATGGCGACCCGACCCTGGCAGAGGCGAGATTGCACTGGCGTGCCCGCCTCCGTACGCCGCATCGCCGTTAAGGGCATCCCAAAGGCGCCGCTGCCAATCCGAGTGCCAGGGGGCGGGAAGACCTGGCCATCCTGGTCCTGGCCGTCCTCGTTGGCGGCAGGCGTGATCGTGACCCTGGTCCCAGGGCTCACCGAGTCCAGGTCCACTCGCACCGTCTCCGCCACCCGGGCCGGACGGTAAGGCCCAGTCCTGATTGGGGCTCGCTTCCTCTACCCACGACCGGCCTCACCCGCCTGGCTAGGATACTTCGCAACCTGGTGGACGCTCCATGCCCATCGGAGTTGGATAAGGGACGCCGTTGAAGGGCGGGATTTGCCTCATTTCTTACCAAAACGCTCCGCCCAGACCTCCCGGGCGGGGCGTACCTTGCGCGGACGCGAACGGGAAGATGAAGCCACCGTGGTGCTGGAGTCCAGTTCCCAGGCCCGGCAGAGTGCGTTGGCCAGCTGCATGTGTCGAGGGGTCCGGCACTGGGCGCGGGGCACCTCCGGACTGGCCACGATGATCGCAAGGGCTTGTGCCCGCGACGTGGCCACGTTGAGGCGGTGGGGATCGTAGAGGAACTCCATGCCGCGGGGTGCCTCCTCGGCGGAGGAGCTGGCCATCGAGTAGAGGACCACCGGGGCCTGGCGTCCCTGGAACTTGTCCACCGTGCCCACCTGGACCCCATCGATCCCTCCCTCCCGGAGGACCTCCTCGATGGCCCGGATCTGGGCGTTGTAGGGTGTCACGATCAGAATGTCCCCAGCCGTCAGCGGCGAGATGCCCTTAGCGTTCCGCCATTTCCTCCCGAGGAGGTCGGCGGCGATCCCGGCAACGGCCTCGGCCTCCTCGGGCGACTGGTTGGCGTTGCCATCGTGGGGGACCTCCACCACCCGGATCCCCGAGCCCGACAGGGTCCCCTCGCCCAGGATCTCCTGGTGCTCGAGTCCCTCGACCCAGCCGAGCCGGCAGTCGTAGAAGGCCTGCGAGGTGTAGGTGCACAGGTCCGGGTGCATGCGACGGGTACGGTCCATGAACAGCCCGGCCGCCTCGGGCATGGTGGCCCGGTCCCCGAGGACGTGCTCCAGGGCCGACACCCCCACCCCTGGGGGGTGGGCGGCCTGGCTCGGCTGGGCCAGCTGTTGGGGGTCGCCGAGGAGCACCAGGTTGGCCCCGGCGCCGGCCACGGCCAGGACGTTGGCGAGGGAGAGCTGTCCGGCCTCGTCCACGAAGAGGGTGTCGACTGAGTCAGCAAGGTCCGGACGTGACCACAGCCAGGCCGTCCCCGCCCCGACCTGGATCTCGCCGCTCACCAAGGCGCCGGCCAGGGCCTCGTTGCTCATGCCCTCGGCCCCCGGGTGGAGGAAGGGGTTGTCGTCCTCGGCCCGCTGGCCGATCCGGGGTGTCGCTTCCCTTTGGTCGCTGGCCCGCTTCAGGACCTCGGCAATCATGTGGTTGATGACCGCGTGTGAGGGACCGGTGATCCCCACGCTGCGACCCGCGTCCAGCAGGGCCAAGATCTGCTTGGCGCCGGTGAACGTCTTGCCGGTGCCGGGGGGCCCCTGGATGGGCAGGTAGGAGCCCCGCAGGCCCAGGGTCAGGCGCACCGCCGCATCGGTGGCGGATTCCCCCTCGCCCTGGAGGGGCCCGGGACCAACACCCTCCCCGGTGGGGCGGTGGCGACCCAGCAGGGCCGTGGCGGCATCGGCCCCCGTGACGCCTTCGGTGGCCACCCGGCGACCTAGCTCCAGGAGGGCCGCAGCGAGGGGTGCAGTGTCCACGGGCCTCCCCTCGACTAGGGCGGTGGGAAGCGGTCCTCTGTAGCTCTTGGCCATCTTCAGGAGGACGATCCCAGTGTCGTTACTGATCGCCCAGACCTCAAAGGTGCGCCCCGTTACCGGGTCCACCGCGGTGTCCCCCCTGGCGAAGCCGTGCTCCTGGGGCGGGAAGGAGAACCGCCGCACGACCGAGCGCATCACCTCGTCGACCACCTCCCCACCGACCAGGCCCCCCAGGGCGTCGGGCTCGCCCACGAGCTCGGCGTCGGAGAGGGTGCGGACGTGGAAGTACCGCCACCAGGCCGGCTTGGCCTCGCGCCGGTGCCACTCCAACAGGTCGGCCAGGAGGGCCCGAGCAGCCTCTTCCGAGGTGCGGGCCGAAGGGTCCTCGGGGACGCCCGCACACAGCGCCTCCTTGACCGCCACCACCTCGGGGCGCTCCCTCGCCTCGGGCTCGGCGGGGGGCTGGGGGCGGGGGAGGTCCTCCCCGAGGCGGGCGGCGAGGTCCCCTCGGCGGGCCTCCAGCCAGTCCCTCAGGGCCAGGGTGGCCCGGCAGTCGTCCTCGTTGTAGCCGGCGACCACCGCCCGGATCTCCCGGGCGTCGTTGGCGCCGCCATCTTCAAGAGCAGCCTCGAGGCCGATCAGGGCCTCGGTCGCATCCCCGAGGCCCACCTGTCGGTGGTAGCCGACGAGGG
>DASQQH010000375.1:0-12321 GCA_035643555.1 Acidimicrobiales bacterium
GCCCAGACCGCCGGTCAAGACGTTGCCGGCCCTTGGGCTCCCCACGCGCTCCGGCGGCGAGCGCCTGGACGGTGGCACGGCCCAGCGCTCGGCTCGGGGCCCCGGCGTCATCGGCCCCGGGCGGCCCGGCGACGAGGGCCACGACCGGCATGGTCGAGCCCGCCGGACCGTGGGACCCGGGCGACCCCGGACCTCAGGCGACGAGGGGAGGAAGGAGCTCCTCGGGCACACCGAACGCGTCGACGAGGGCCACGGCGTGGGGCCGGAGCGCCGCGCAGCAGTCGTTGACCCCGGCGACGATCGCCTTGGCCCGCGACGGGGAGAGCCGGCCGTGCTCGAGGAACCAGCCCCGTGCTCCCTCCAGATGGGACAGCACGTGCAGGTCGCACACCCGGTCCAGGACCCGGCGAAGGTCCTCGTCCGGGCACGACTCGATGCCGGCGACGAAGGCGTCGAGGACCTGGCGCTCCAGGTGCGCGTGCGCCGCCGCCACCACGTGGTCCTGGACGGCGTTGAACACCTCGAAGGGCTCCCGGCCCTGGTCGATCCCCCGCTTGATCCGCCGGGCCAGGGCCCCGAGCACGTGCTGCTCCCGCCAGGCGAACAGCTCCTGGTGCCAGGACCGGTCCAGGAGGTCCGCCTCCTGGTCGGTGCCTGGCACCGCGTCCCGCAGTCGCTGGAGGACCGGCCGGGCCGCTGTGGCCTCGACGATCGTCTCGAGGACCTGGTCCGCCACGAAGCGCACGGTGCCCAGGGCATCCAGGGCGCCGAACTCCTCCCGGAAGTCGGTCAGCAGTCCCCGGGCCACGAGCTGCAACAGCACGGTGTTGTCGCCCTCGAAGGTGGTGAACACGTCCGAGTCTGCCTTGAGCTGGGGGAGCCGGTTCACGGCCAGGTAGCCCGCCCCACCGCAGGCCTCCCGGCACGTCTGGACGGTGTGGGTGGCGTGCCAGGTGGCCAGGGCCTTGGTGCCCGCCGCACGGGACTCGAGCTCCCGGCGCGCCCGTTCGCCGGGCTCCCCCTCCCCGCCGAAGACGTCGTGCAACCCGGCGACCAGGCCGGCCTGGGCGACGTGGAGGGCGTAGGTCCGGGCCAGGGCCGGCAGGAGCCGACGCTGGTGCACCCGGAAGTCGAGGATCGGGATCTGGTCCTCCGAGCCCGGCGGGCTGAACTGCCGGCGGACGTCGCCGTAGCGGACGGCGATGGTGAGCGCCGTCTTGGAGGCGCTGAGGGCGGCGCCGGCGACGCTGACCCGCCCCTGCACCAGGGTGCCCAGCATGGTGAAGAACCGCTTGGTCGGGCTCTCGATCGGGCTCGTGTAGGTGCCGTCCCGGGCGACCTGTCCGTAGCGGTCCAGCAAGGCCTCCCTCGGCACCCGCACCCCGTCGAAGGCCAACCGGCCGTTGTCGACCCCGTTGAGGCCCGCCTTGGGCCCGCAGTCCTCGATCGTCACCCCGGGCCAGGGTCGGCCCCGGTCGTCCCGGATGGGGACCAGAAAGGCGTGGACCCCGTGGGTCTCCCCCCGCGTCACCAGCTGGGCGAACACGGCGGCCAGGTGGCCGTCCCGGGCGGCGTTGCCGATGTAGTCCTTGCGAGCCCCGGGGTCGGGGGTGTGGATGACGAACTCCTGGTCCTCGGACGCATAGGTGGCCGTGGTGGCCAGGGACTGCACATCGGACCCCCGGGCGGTCTCGGTCATGGCGAAGGCGCCCAGGAGCTCCAGGGACATGATCGGCCCCAGATACCGCTGGTGGTGGTGCTCGGTGCCCAGGTGCAGCACCGCCCCCCCGAACAACCCCCACTGCACGCCCGCCTTCACGAGCAGGGACAGGTCACCGAGGGCGGCCGTCTCGAAGGCGGTGACGGCCGCCCCGACGTCGCCCCCGCCCCCGTGGGAGCGGGGGAAGAGGGCCCGGGGCCCCTCGGTGCGGGCGAGGGCGCCCAACTGGTCCAGCACCCGGGCCCGGTGCTCCTCGGCTCCCACCGCCACCACCGGGGCGAACAACGGGTCAGCCAGCAGCCGCCGGGCCTCGTCGCGCACCCAGGCCCACCGGCCGTCGAGCCAGATCGCCAGCGCCTCCGCGTCGACCACCACCACGCCACCTCCTTCTCAGCCGGGCGGCGGGCCCCGCAGGTCGCCCGCCGCCGCCCGCCTCAGGGGGACGGGCCCTCCCGCACCGCCATCGCCAGGTACGCGCCGCCCTCTTCCCGCCTGATCGCCAGGTCCCAGCCCCGATCGATCCGTCGGGTGGCGACCTCCACCGTCGCTGGCACCACCAGGGGGCGGCGGAACGCCACCGCGGCGGTGAGGCGATCGGGCAGCCGTCCCTCCAGGGCGGCCAGCGCCCGAGCCTTGGCCCACATCCCATGGGCGATGGCCCGGGGGAAGCCGAAGGCCCGGGCCGCCACCGGGTGGAGGTGGATGGGGTTCAGGTCCCCGGCCACCGCCGCGTACCGCCGGCCGACGTCGCCGGGCACCTGCCACCTGGCGGTCGCCGTCGCCGGGACGTCGACCTCCGGCCCCTCGGCCGGGGCGGCCTCGTCGCCGCCACCCCGGGACAGGTAGGTGGCGCGGCCCTCCCACACCTCCTCACCGTCCACCTCGACCCTGCTCACCAGGTCGAACTGCCGGCCTGCCCTGTGGGGGCGGAGACGTTCCGCGTGAACGTGCAGGTCGAGGTGCTCCCCGACCCCGATCGGGCGGTACTGGGTGATGGCGTTGCGCACGTGCAGCAGCCCGGGCAGGGAAAAGGGGAACGACCGGTCGGCCATGAGGGCCACCTGCAGGGGGAAGGCGAGCACGTGGGGGTAGGTGGGCGGCAGGTCATCGCCCAGGCGGAAGCCGCACACCCGGTCGTAGGCGGCCAGATGGCCCCGGTCGACGTGGACCTCCGACAGCCCCAGCTCGGCGGCGGGCAGGGTGGTGCCGTGCCGCCCCGGGGCGGTGAGCAGCGCCTTGGAGAACACCAGCGGGAGCCGTGGGGACGAGCGCAGGAGCCGCTCCTCCCGGCGATCGGCGCCCGGGTCGAGGTCGACGGGTACCACCATCTACGCCCCCAGGATGCTCTGCCCGCAGACCCGGACGGTCTGGCCGTTCACGCCCGTGCCCGGCTGGGCCAGCCAGGCAACCGTCTCGCCGACGTCGACCGGCTGGCCCCCCTGGCTCATGCTGTTGACCCGCCTGCCCAGCTCACGGGCGGCCACGGGCATGGCGGCGGTCATCTCCGTCTCCATGAAGCCCGGGGCCACGGCGTTGATGGTGGCCTGGCGCTCGGCGAACACCGGGGCCCACGCCTCGACCATGCCGATGATCCCGGCCTTGCTGGTCGCGTAGTTGGTCTGGCCCCGGTTCCCGGCGATGCCGCTGGTGGAGGACAGGCAGATCACCCTGCTGTCGGGCCGCACGGCGTCGCGGGCCAAGAGCTCGGCGTTGATGCGCAACTGGGCGCCCAGGTTGACCTGCAGCACCGCCGACCAGCGGTCGGGGTCCATGTTCGCCAGGGACTTGTCCCGGGTGATGCCGGCGTTGTGGACCAGGATGTCCAGGCCCCCGTGGCGCTCGAGGAGCAACGAGGCCAGCCGGCCGGGGGCGTCGGCGGCGGTGATGTCGAGCTGGACGGCGGTGCCCCCCAGCCGGTTCGCGGCGGTCACCAGCTGCTCTCCCTGCCCGGGCACGTCGAGGAGGACCACGTGGGCCCCGTCCCTGGCGAGGACCTCCGCCGTCGCGGCCCCCAGCCCCCGGGCCGCCCCCGTCACCACGGCCACCCGGCCCTCCAGGGGCCGATCGCCCTCGGGACGGGGCTGGGCCCCCACCGGTGACAACGACACGGCCTGGCCGGAGACGTAGGCCGAGCGGCCGGAGCAGAAGAAGGACAGCGCCGAGGCAAGGGCCGCCTCGGCGCCCTCGCCCACGTACACCAGATTGGCGGTGGCCCCCGCACGGGCCTCCTTGCCCGCCGAACGCACGAAGCCCTCGAGGCCCCGCTGGACGGCCGCCCGGGTGGGGTCGCCGGCCTCGCCCGGTGGGGTCCCCAGGACCAGGAGGCGGCCCGAGGGGGCGAGCCGACGGAACGGCGGGCCCACCGCGGCCCGCAGGGACTCGAGGGACTCGACGTCGCCCAGCCCGGAGGCGTCGAAGACGATGGCCCCGTAGCGGACGCCATCCTCCCCGGCGTCGGACACGACCTCGACACCGGCCCCGGAGAGCGCCTCATGGGCCTGCTCCGCCAGACGCCCGCCGGGCCCGGCGGCGACCAGGGCCGGACCCGTCAGGAGGTCGGCACCGGGCCGGAAGCGCCGCAGCCGGGGCGGGTGGGGCAGCCCCAGGCGGCCGGCGAGGGGCTCGGCGCCGGGGAGCTGGAGAAGCTGCTGGTACCAGTCGATGCTCATGGTGCCTCCAGGATCGCCACGGCCCCCTGGCCCCCGGCGGCGCAGATCGACACCAGGCCCCGCCCCGAGCCCCGCTCGGCGAGGAGCTTGGCGAGGGTGGCGACGATACGCCCGCCGGTGGCGGCGAAGGGATGGCCAGCGGCCAGGGACGAGCCGACCACATTGAGCCGGGACCGGTCGATCGACCCCACGGGGGCGTCGAGGCCGAGGGCCTCCTTGCAGAACCCGGGGTCCTCCCAGGCCGCCAGCGTGGCGAGGACGGTCGAGGCGAAGGCCTCGTGGACCTCGTAGAAGTCGAAGTCCCCGAGGGTGAGGCCGTTGCGCTCCAGCAGCCGGGGCAGGGCGTAGGCGGGGGCCATGAGCAGGCCCTCGTCGCCATGGACGTAGTCGACCGCGGCGACCTCGGCGTCGACCACGTGGGCGAGCACGGGAAGGCGGTGCTGGCGGGCCCAGTCGTCGCTGGCCACCAGCACGGTGGACGCCCCGTCGGACAGCGGGGTCGAGTTCCCCGCCGTCATGGTGGCGTTCCCCTGTCCGCCGAAGGCCGGGCGCAGGGCCGCCAGCGACTCCATCGTCGCCTCGGGACGGAGGTTCTGGTCCCGTTCGAGGCCCAGGAAGGGCGTCACCAGGTCGTCGAAGAACCCTCGGTCGTAGGCGGCGGCGAGGTGCCGGTGGCTGGCGACCGCCAGGGCGTCCTGGTCCTCCCGGGCGATCTGCCACCGGTCGGCGGTGCGGGCGGCGTGCTCACCCATCGACAGCCCGGTGCGGGCCTCGGCGTTCCGGGGGATCTCGGGGACCAGGTGCCCCGGCCGCAACCGCGCCAGGACCTGCAGCTGGCCGATGGGGCTGCGCTGCCGGCGGAGGGCCAGCAACAGCCGGCGCAGGTCGTCGTTCAGCGCCAGGGGCGCGTCGCTCACCGTGTCGACGCCGCCGGCGACGCCACACTCGATCTGGCCGAGGGCCACCTTGTTGGCGACGCCGATGGTCGCCTCCAGTCCGGTGGCACACGCCTGCTGGACGTCGTAGGCGGGCGTCCAGGGCGACAGCCTGGTGCCGAGCACGCTCTCCCGGGTCAGGTTGTAGTCACGGCTGTGCTTGAGCACGGCGCCGGCGACGACCTCCCCCAGCAGCGCCCCCTGGAGCCCGAAGCGGGCCACGAGCCCATCGAGGGCGGCGGTCAGCATGTCCTGGTTGGACGCCTGGGCGTACGGGCCATTGGCCCGGGCGAAGGGGGTCCGGTTGCCGCCGAGAACGGCCGCGCGTCGCGGAGGTTCGTATGCGGAAGCCACATTACCGACGGTAACAGCTGGGGTGACCGAGGCGAAACGCGACCGGGGCGCCGCTCGGCCCGTGAGGGGATCAGGGTGGGGCCCCGGCTCGCCACCAGGACCGGTTCTCCCCTCTCGCGGCCCACGTCGCGGTGCCCCGCCCGCGGCCGGCCGTCCGGGGAGCCCGGCGTCGCCACCCCGACCGGCCCTCATGCCCCCGGTGGTACACTGAGATCGGTCCGACGAGCCTTCTCCACCTGACCGGGAGGGTATGGGTGGTGACACGGGGGGCACCAAGGGTGCTCGGGAGCCAGTGGTTGGCACTACCTCCTCCCCCGCCGGCCCCTCTTCCGGAGGACGACGGGCCCCCTCCGCCCGGCGTCGCCCGACCAGGCCGCCCCCTCGGCGGGCGACGCGCGCCCGGCCCCGGACGACCCCCGGAATGGCCCGCGAGTGGCCTCGGCCCGCCGTCGAGGACCGGTGGAGTCTGCTCATCACGGGAGGCGCAGCCATGGCAGCAGTAGACGAGCCCCAGCTCTCCGAGTCCCAGATCGCCGTCCACTGGCGAGAGGAGCGGTACTACTACCCTCCCCCCCGGTTCATCGGGCAGGCGAACGCCTCCGACCCCGCCATCGGGGAGCGCTTCCGGGAGGAGCGCTTCCCCGAGTGCTTCAAGGAATACGCGGATCTCCTCACCTGGGACGCCTACTGGCACACCACACTCGACACCAGCAACGCGCCGTTCTGGAAGTGGTTCGTGGGCGGACGGCTCAACGCCTCCGTCAACTGCGTCGACCGTCACCTGGCCGCCGACCGCAACAAGGCCGCGCTCATTTGGGTGCCCGAGCCCGAGGAGGAGGAGCCCCAGGCGGTCACCTACCAGGAGCTGTACCGGAGGGTCAACGAGTTCGCCTCGGTCCTACGGGACGTCTGCGGCGTCCGGACGGGGGACCGGGTTACCCTCCACCTGCCGATGGTCCCCGAGCTGCCGGTGGCCATGCTCGCCTGCGCCCGCCTGGGCGCCATCCATTCCGAGGTCTTCGGTGGGTTCAGCGGCGCCGCCTGCGGGGGGCGGATCGCGGATTCCCAGAGCAAGATCCTCGTGACCATCGATGGCTACTACCGCAACGGGGAGATGGTGGACCACAAGGTCAAGGCCGACCAGGCCCTGGAGGTGGCCCACCAACAGGGTGTCGACGTCGAGCGGGTCCTGGTGTTCCGGCGCCAGAAAGGAGCGTACGCCTCCACAACCCCGATGGTCCCCGGTCGTGATTTCTTCGTCGACGACATCATGCCGGGCTATAGGGGGAACCTGGTGGAGCCGGTCTCCATGCCCGCCGAGGCGCCCCTGTTCCTCATGTACACGAGCGGGACGACCGCACGCCCCAAGGGGTGCCAGCACAGCACGGGGGGCTACCTGTCCTACGTCGCCGGAACCTCGAAGTACTACCAGGACATCCATCCCGACGACACCTACTGGTGCTTCGCCGACATCGGGTGGATCACCGGCCACTCCTACATCGTCTATGGACCCCTGTCCCTCGGTACCACCTCGGTCATCTACGAGGGGGTGCCGGTGTACCCCGACGCCGGCCGCCCGTGGCGCATCGCGGAGCGCCTCGGGGTGAACATCTTCCACACCGCGCCGACGACGATCCGGATGCTCCGCAAGCTCGGCCCCGATGAGCCCAGGAAGTACAAGTACCACTTCAAGCACATGACGACGGTCGGGGAGCCCATCGAGCCGGACGTGTGGCGCTGGTATCACGACGTGGTGGGAAAGGGCGAGGCCGCCATCGTCGACACTTGGTGGCAGACCGAGAACGGTGGGTTCCTGGGGAGCACCCTGCCGGCGCTGCAGCCCATGAAGCCGGGCAGCTGCGGTCCCGGGGTCCTCGGTGTCTATCCCGTCATCTACGACGAGGACGGCAAGGTTGTCGAGCCGGGCAGCGGCAGGGCCGGCAACATCTGCATCCGTAACCCCTGGCCTGGCATCTTCCAGACCATCTGGGGCCAACCGGAGCGATTTGTGCAGGTGTACTACGAGAAGTACTGCCGCGACCGGGACAGCACCGACTGGCGCGACTGGCCGTATTTCGCCGGCGACGGGGCTCTTCAGGCCGAGGATGGGTATTTCCGGATCCTCGGCAGGGTGGACGACGTCATCAACGTGGCCGGCCACCGTCTGGGCACCAAGGAACTGGAATCGGCCAGCATCACCGTCGACGAGGTCGCCGAGGCGGCTGCCGTCCCCGTGCTGGACGAGGTCCGGGGCCGCGCCGTGGAGATGTACGTGTCGCTCAAGCCTGGCATCAGGCCGAGCAAGGACATCGAGGACAAGGTGGCCCAGGCGATCGAGATCGAGATCGGAAAGATCGCCAGGCCCGCCAACGTGTGGATCGTGTCCGACATGCCCAAGACCCGCTCGGGCAAGATCATGCGCCGGGTCATCGCGGGGATCTCCAACTTCGCCGACGTCGGAGACATCACCACGCTGGCGAACCCCGACGTCGTGGAGAACATCCGGCACCAGGTGCAGAGCGAGAAGGTGAGTCGCGGCAACGTCCCCAGAGAGCTGTCACCCCAGGAGCTGGAGGAGATCAAGGCGTTCGGCCAGGCCGACTGAGGTCGGCGGGGGCGACGGGGGAGGAGGTCGATGTCTGGATGACCTGGCAGTACCTTGCGGGCGAGGTGTCACTGCGCTTGGCGCAACTGGAGCAGGAGGCGGGGAGCCAGCCTCCCGTGCGGTGTCTGCGTGCGCTCCGCCGGGCCGCCGAGGCAGGGTCCACCGGCACGCTGGCCGGGGTGATCATGGGCGCCCTGGCGGTCAGCGAGCAGCTGTGCTGGGGCGCGCTCGACCGGGGCGACGTGGCGGCGTTCGTCCGACAGGCCGAGCTCAGCGCCGACCTGGGCGAGTTCGGCGACTCCGCCGGCCTGCTCTGAAGGGTTCCGGCGCCGCGGCCACCCGAGCGCCCGGTCCACCTGCTCGCCCGCCAGCCGGCCCCGCCGGTGAGCGACGCCGGCTGTCCTTCGGCCTATGGCCCTCGTCGGGCCGCGTCGACCGGCGGCGCCGGACCTGGGGCCAGGGGCCGCCGCCCGCCACCGGGCCGGCCGGGATGGGGACGTCGGCCCTCGGGGGCGAGGAGGATGGCGAGGCCGACCACGACCACGGAGGCCACCACGGCCAGGACCACCACGCCCACCCACAGCCCGACCAGCTGCGTCACCGGCCGGTCTCAGCGTCCCGGGCCGGCCGGCGCCCGGACACGCCCGGACGCCCTGGTCACCGGCCCCATCACTCCATGCCCGGGGTGACCGGGGTGGTGGGCACCGGGGTGCCCGAGGGTGCGGGCCGGGGGGAGAGCATGGCCGGTGTGGTGAAGGTGAAGCCACGTGCCCGCAGCCCGGCGATGATCTGGGGCAGGGCGGCGATGGTGTGGGAGCGGTCGCCACCGCCGTCGTGCATCAAGATGATGTCCCCCGGCCCGGCCGTCAGGGCCTTGGCCACGATGGCCGAGGTGGAGGGAGCCCGCCAGTCCTGGGTGTCCACGGTCCAGTAGAGGGCCTGGAGACCCGCCTGGTTGGCGACCTGGATCACCTCGGGCGAGAGGAACCCACCGGGTGGGCGGTAGAACTGGGGCTTCTTGCCCCCCGAGGCGGAGGTGATGGCCTGGGCGGCCCGGTCGATCTCGGAGACGATGTGGGCGTGGGTGCCTTTGTCCAGGTACTCGTCGTGGGTGTAGGTGTGGTCGCAGAGGGTCATGCCGGCCGCGGCCTCCTCGTGGACCAGCTGGGGGAAGGCCGCGGCCTGGTTGCCGATGATGCAGAAGGTGGCGGGCACGTGCTCTTTCTGGAGGATGTGGAGGATCTGGGGGGTGTTCTGGGGGTCGGGGCCGTCGTCGAAGGTGAGGGCCACGACCTTGGAGGTCACCGGGGTCGCCGCCCGCTCCGGGGAGGCGGGACCGGGGCCCCGCACCACCTGGCCGGAGTAGGCCCCGACCAGCTCGGTCGAGGTCTTGGCCTTGCCCGGGTGCCACAGGTGGTACCAGATCGAGGGGGTGCCGGGCAGGCCGGAGGTGACATGCTTGGCCACCACCGGCTCGGTCACCGACCCGGGGCGCACCGAGATGTGAGCCCCCGAGGTCACCGGCGTGGACAGGGTGGCCGGGGCCCCGCCGACCGAGATCGCCGGCGGCGCCGTGCGCCCGGGGATGGGCTGGTGGGTGACGGCGGTATAGACCACGCCCGGGCCCACCGCCACGTGGGCATCGGCCATCACCGCCGCCACCGTCGGATCGGAGCCGGCGAGGGTGACCACGTCGCCGTTGACCATGGCCCACGGGGGGCGCAGGGCTGCCCAGGTCCCCGCGCCGCCACCGCCCACACCCACCACGGCGACAGCGATCCAGACAAAGCGGAACCGGCCCCCGGCCAGGAGGCCGCTCCCCCGTGAGGAACGCCGCCGGTGGGCGCCGACCGTGGCGGGCTTCCGCCACGGTGCCCGCAGGGCGCGGGCCGCGGCGATCATCGGTCGGTAGAAGACAGCCCTTCCCCCCCTGTGAGCCCCCCCAGCTCAGCTCTCGAGGCCGGCGCGCCGTTGGCCGCCGCCATCGAGTGGATGCGGTTGCACCCTCGTTCCCCCTGCTTCCCCACCTGCAAGCCGCCCAGGGCGGACCCACAGATCTGTAGCCCCAGCACGATTTGTGGGACTTCGGTCGCGAATCGTAAGCGATCGGCAGGGTCCTGTCCAGCGGTTCGGCGCCGGTCGAGGGGTTGTGCGGGTTCGTGCCCTCCGGAGGGGGCCGTTCGCCACCTCGCCGACGTGGCCCCACCGGGCCCACGCACCCCGACGGGCACGCTCGGGTCGATGGCCTCAGGCGCCACCCGGCCCCGCCATCCCCGAAACGAGGACCGGCCCGTGCCACGACGATTGGAGGCGGGCAAGCCCGCCCCACGGCCGGAGACCTGGGGTCGCCGGCCACGCCGTCCACCACACCAGGCCGGCGCCGATGCTATCGGCGGGTGTGTCCCCGAGGAGGACGGCCCGGTGCGCTCGTTTTCAACGCCCTCTCAGCCACCGGGGGCAATGCTCGCCCCCTGCCATGGCAACCGCCGTCCCAGCACCAACAGCGATCTGCCCACGGGGCCAAGCGTGCCTGGTGGCCAAAGACGACGATGGACGCGACCGTGCTCGGGGCCGCTGCGCCGGCCGTCCCCGGCTCGGGCGCGGTGTCCACCGCTACCGGGCAGGCCCGAGCGCCGACCGTGCCGTCGGAAGGCCCCGACCGCCCAGGCGCCTCCCCGGTCGGTGGCCCGGGGCCTGCAGGTGCCCGCTCGACGCGGATCGCCCGCCAGCGGGAGGAACCCCGGCAGGGGGAGACTCGCCACGATGGCTCCCAGCCCAGGACGGGGGCGCCACGCAGCGATCGCGGGGGGCCGCTTGGGTGCCGGCCACAGGACCACCGGTGGTCGAAGCCGTTGACGAGACGGCCCGCGCCATGACGGGGGGAACATGAGGGCTCGACGGACGATCGCGGTCCTTCTGCTGGTCGCCTTCCTGGCTGCGGCCTGCACGATGGTGTCCGGGCAACGCCAGACCGGCACCGGGCATCCCGCCACCACCCGGGTGAGCGCCCAGGCCAAGGCCTCTCCATCGGCGTCGTTCCGCTGCCCCTGCCCCAACCTGGCCCCCGGGTCCAACCCCACGGTGCTCCCCGGCCCGGTGCTGATCGCCGACCACCTGAACAACCGACTGCTCATCGTGGACCCCAACGGCACCATCGCCTGGCAGTTCCCCCGACCCGGGGACCTGGCCCCGGGGCAGAGCTTCAAGGTCCCCGACGACGCCTTCTTCACCCCGGACGGCAAGTACATCCTGGCCACCCAGGAGGACGATTTCGTCATCTCCCTCATCGACGTGGCCACCCACCGGATCGTCTGGCGCTACGGCACCCCCGGGGTGTCGGGCTCGGGGCCCAACCACCTGTGGAACCCCGACGACGCCATCATGGCCCCCAACGGCAACATCATCCTGGCCGACATCAAGAACTGCCGCCTGTTGATCCTGCGGCCCCCCTCCCACCAGCCCCTCAAGATCTACGGGCAGACCACCCACGCATGCGCCCACAGGCCGCCCACTGACTGGGGCAGCCCCAACGGGGCCTTCCCCATGTCGAACGGCAAGGAGCTGGTCACCGAGATCAACGGGGACTGGGCCAACGCCATGTCCCTCGCCGGGCAGGTCCAGTGGTCCACCCACCCCCCCGGGGTCAACTACCCCTCCGACACCAACGAGGTGCGCCCGGGGGTCTACCTCACCGTCGACTACTCCAACCCCGGCCAGATCGTGGAGTTCAACCGCTCCGGGAAGCTGCTGTGGCGCTTCACGGGAACCGGGGCCAACACCATGGACAAGCCCTCCCTGGCCCTGCCCCTTCCGAACGGGGACATCCTGGCCAACGACGACTACAACCACCGGGTGATCGTGGTGGACCCCCACACCAGCCGGATCGTGTGGCAGTACGGCCACACCGGCGTGCACGGCACCGCCCCCGGCTACCTCTACGACCCCGACGGGGTGGACCTCATGCCTCCCCACTCCCTGGCCATCACCCACGCCCGGACCATGGGCGAGTACCCCGTGCCCCCGGGCGCCCCACCCGTG
>DASQQH010000376.1:0-11181 GCA_035643555.1 Acidimicrobiales bacterium
GGGCTTGCCGATCACGCCGGCTTCGGCGACCGCCGCATGCTCCATCAGCGCGCTCTCGACTTCGAACGGACCGATCAGGTGGCCCGCCGACTTGATGACGTCGTCGGCCCGGCCGACGAACCAGTACCAGCCCTCAGGGTCACGACGGGCGACGTCGCCGGTCAGGTACCACCCGTCCACCACGGGGGTGCGGCCCTCCTCGTGGAGGTAGCCACGCAGCATCGAGGGCCACCCGGGTCGCAGGGCCAGCTCGCCGTCGGCCCCGGGTGCCTCGACCACCTGCACCCGGCCGTCGGTCACCGCCGCCCGTCCGTCGGGGCCGCGAGCGAGGATGCCCGCCTCCACCCCGGGCAGGGGCCGGCCCATCGAGCCCGGGTGGATGTCGGCGCCGGCGAGGTTGGCGATCATGATCCCCCCCGTCTCGGTCTGCCACCAGTTGTCGTGCACCGGCATCCCGAACGCCTCGGTGCCCCACACGACCACCTCGGGGTTGAGCGGCTCGCCCACGCTGGCCACGAACCGGAGGTGGGACAGGTCGTGGGCCCGGGCCAGGGGGGCGCCGGCGCGCATCAGCATGCGCAGGGCGGTGGGGGCCGTGTACCACACGCTGACCTGCTCCCGGGCGAGGATGGCGTACCAGCGCTCGGCGTCGAACTCGGCCTCGTCGACGATGCTGGTGACCCCGTGGGTGAGCGGGGCGATGATCCCGTAGGAGGTGCCGGTGACCCACCCCGGGTCGGCCGTGCACCAGAACACGTCCTCGGGGTGGAGATCGAGGGCGGACGCGCCGGTGGCATGGTGGGCGACCACGGCCTCGTGGACGTGCACGGCCCCCTTGGGCGTCCCCGTGGTGCCGCTCGTGAAGTGGAGGAGGGCCATGTCCTCGGGATCGGTGGGGGGGATCTCGAAGGAGCCCGACGACGCCCCCACCACCTCGTCGAAGTCGAGGGTGGCCTCGGTCCCCTCCGGGGCGGCGCCGACCAGGAGCACGTGGCGGAGCTGGGGCAGCCCGGCGCGGATGGGCTGGACCTTCCGGCGGTACAGGGCGGGGGTGGTCACCAGCACCCGGGCGTCCCCCCGCGCCAGGCGCTGGCGGATGGGCTCGGGACCGAAGGCCGAGAACAGCGGGCAGAAGACGCTGCGGTTCTTGAGCGTGCCCAGCGCCGTCAGGTAGAGCTCGGGCACCCGGCCGAGCAGGGTGACCACCCGGTCCCCCTTGCCCACCCCGAGGGCGCCCAGCGCGTTGGCCACGCGGTTGGTGGCCACCGCCAGGGTGGCGTAGGTGGCCTCCCTCGTCCCGCCCTCACGGTCGATCCACCGCAGGGCCACCTGGTCCGCCCGGCGCCCGGCGGCGTGGCGGTCCACGGCCTCGTGGGCGATGTTGAGCCCGCTGCCGCCGGGCAGGCCGTCGAGGTGGCGGCGGGCCTCGTCCCAGGAGAAGCGGGCCCGGGCGGCCTCGTAGTCGACGATGTTGGGGGTGACCCCGCCCGGCCAGGCCCCCTTGCGGATGACCGCCCAGGGCCGGGGCCCGGGCGGTGCCAGCCGGGCGTCACCCGACACCGGTCGCCCCATTCCTCGCCTCGGCGCTGAACTCCTGGTAGGCCTCCCACGCCCGGGGGGCGTAGACGCTGGCGGGCCCCCCCTCCATGAACAGGGCCACCCCCAGCAGCTCGGCGACCTCCTCGGCGGTGGCCCCGGCCCGGGCCGTGGCCCGGGCGTGGAAGGCAATGCAGGCCTCGCAGCGCTTCACCACCGACATGGCGAGGGCCACGGCCTCCTTGAGGCGGGCGGGAACCTGGCCCTCCCCCATGGTCCCGTCGTGGAACGCCACCAGACCCTCCCAGGCCTGGGGCAGGGCGTGTCGCAGGGACCTGGTCGGCTCACGCAGTTCCTGGAGGACCCCATGATGGCGATCCATGCTCGCTCCCTTCTCCTCGGCTCCAGTGTCGGGCCCCGGACCGGGGGGCCAGAAGGGTCGAAGGTCCCCATCTGGCCACCTCACCGGGCCGGCGAGGGACGTTCGACCCTGGCGCCGGCCCACGGGCTCGCCGATGATGTGGCGGTGGACCGCGAGGGCCCGCCAGCACCGGGAGCGGGGCCCACCCGCATGGCCCTGCCCGGTGGCCGGGTCCTCGAGGTGCGCCCGGTTCAGGCCGGGGACCTCGAGGCCCTGGCCGCCCTCTACGACGGGCTGGACCCCGACGACCGCTACCGGCGGTTCTTCTCGGTCTCCAGGCCGCCGCGGCGGCTCCTGGAGGGCATGGTGGCCGTGGCCGACCGGGGCGGGCAGTGGCTGGTGGCGGTGGCGGACCCCGACGGGGCCGGCGCCCTGGTTGCGGAGGCGGGCTACGCCCTGGCGTCGAGGGACACCGGGGAGCTGGCGATCACCGTGGTCAGGGGGTGGCGGGGGTGGCTCGGGCCCTACCTGGTGGACCGCGTGGTGGCGGCCGCCGCCGCCCGGGGGCTGACCCGGCTCGAGGCCTACGTCCTCGCCACCAACCGGGCGATGCTGGCCCTGCTGCGGGCCCGGCATCCCGTGGTCGACGAGCGCGAGGACTGGACCGTGGTCCACCTGGTCATCGACACGGCCCCCCGGCCCCCACGGGTCGGCTGTCGTCCCGCCCCCGTCGGGGGGTGACACGCCGGCGAGGCGACCCGGCGACCGGCCCGACGTCGGCCATGATGGGGGGGATGTCGGTGCGGGTGTTCCTTCTCGATGATCACGAGCTGGTGCGGCGGGGGATCCGGGACCTGGTGTTCGCCGCCGACGACCTGGTCGTGGTGGGCGAAGCCGGGACGGCGGCGGAGGCCCTGGACCGCATCCCCCAGGTCCAGCCCGACGTGGCCCTCCTCGACGTCCGCCTCCCCGACGGGGACGGGGTGGAGGTGTGCCGGGAGATCCGCTCCGCCCATCCGGAGGTGACCTGCCTCATGCTCACCTCCTACGCCGACGACGAGGCGCTCTTCGCGTCGATCATGGCGGGGGCCGCGGGGTACGTCCTCAAGCAGGTGCGGGGCCAGGACCTGGTCGACGACATCCGCAGGGTGGCCACGGGCGCCTCCCTGCTGGATCCGGCCCTGACGGCGAGGGTGATGGCGCGCCTGCGCGCCGGCCCGGAGGAGGACCCCCGCCTGGCCCAGCTGTCCGAGCAGGAGCGGCGCATCCTGGAGCTGGTGGCCGAGGGCCTCACCAACCGCCAGATCGGGGAGCGCATGTACCTGGCGGAGAAGACGGTCAAGAACTACGTGTCGAACATGCTGGCCAAGCTGGGCATGTCCCGGCGCTCGGAGGCCGCTGCCTACGCCGCCCGGCTGGCCGAGCGCCAGCAGCGACCGAGGGAGTGACCGGCGCCCACCGTGGGGGTGGCCCGGGGCTATGGTGGGGGACACACCAGGTGTGTCGGCCGGTCGCCGGGGGTGGGCCGGTCGGGGCCGTAGGGCCCGGGGCACCCCCACGGTCCGATCGACCGGGGAGGGGGGGAGGACCGCTTGGGGGCGGCCATCGTCGATGGCCGCACCGCCCGAGGGGTCCGTCGCCCTCGCCGCGCCCCCGGCCGGGAAGGCAGCGACACGAGGACGAGAGGCCGATGGAGTTGACCGATGACCGGGTCGATACGGCCGAGGCCGGGGGGCGCCTGGCCGCCGCGGCCCCGCCTCACCTCGACCACGCCGCCCTGGCCAGGGCGCAGGCCGAGACCGAGGCGACGCCTGGGCGCCGATACGGCCCGGCTGCCCGGGCCCTGTTCGCCGTCCTGGACGCCGTCGACGGTCCCCGGCGCACGCTGTCCAAGTGCAAGGTGGCCGAGCTGGTGGCCCGGGTGCCCTCCCAGTCCTGGGAGCAGGTGGCCTACATCGCCATCACCCACGTGCACGGCCGCACCGGCCTGGCACGGCGGATCCACGACCGGGTGGTCGAGGCCCGTTCCCACCAGGACAACGAAAGCTGGCACCTGCTGACCCTGGAGGAGCTCCTGGCCCGGGAGGGCCCAGCCGAGGGCTGGCTCCGCGTCACCCTGGTCCCCCAGGCGCTGGCCCTTGTGTACGACCAGGCCTCGTTCCTGGCCCTGGTGGTCCACCCGGCCTGGAGCTACCGCCTCGACGCCGACGTCGAGGACCAGGCCCGCCACGGGTACGGCGCGTTGGTCGCCGAGCCCCCGGCCTGGGAGCACGAGGCCTTCGAGCCCGCCGTCGCCGCCGACCACGGGGGCGTCGACAGCCTCGCCGACCTGGTCCGCCAGATCAGCCACGATGAGCGGGTTCACAGGGATGCCAGCCTGGCCCGCTTGGAGGAGGCCCGGTTCCGATGAGCGAGACGGCCCCTGGCCCCCTCTCCGACGCCGAGCTCGCCGGCCTCGACGCCTGGTGGCGGGCGGCGAACTACCTCGCCGTGGGGCAGATCTACCTGCTCGACAACCCCCTGCTGCGCCAGCCCCTGCGTCCTGAGCACGTCAAGCCCCGGCTGCTCGGCCACTGGGGCACCACCCCCGGCCTGAACCTGGTCTGGACCCACCTCAACCGGGTGATCAGGGACCGGGGCCAGGACGTGGTCTTCGTCTGCGGGCCCGGGCACGGGGGACCGGCGATGGTGGCCCAGACCTGGCTGGAGGGGTCCTACTCCGACGCCTATCCCCACGTGTCCCGGGACGAGGCCGGCATGGCCCGGCTGTTCCGCCAGTTCTCCTTCCCCGGGGGCGTCCCCTCCCACGCCTCCCCGGAGACCCCCGGGTCCATCAACGAGGGCGGCGAGCTCGGCTACTCGCTGCTCCATGCCTACGGGGCCGCCTTCGACCATCCGGACCTGGTCGTGTGCTGCGTGGTCGGCGACGGCGAGGCGGAGACCGGCGCCCTGGCCACCAGCTGGCACTCGAACAAGTTCTTGAACCCGGCCCGGGACGGGGCGGTCCTGCCCATCCTCCACCTGAACGGCTACAAGATCGCCAACCCCACCGTGCTGGCCCGCATCCCCGAGGCCGAGCTCATCGACCTGCTCCGGGGCTACGGCTACGAACCGGTCGTCGTGGCGGGCGATCGGCCCCCGGCGGTCCACCAGGCCCTCGCCGCGGCCCTTGACCGGGCCGTGGCCACCATCGCCGACATCCAGGCCCGCGCCCGGCGGGGAGACGGGCGGCCCGAGCGTCCCCGGTGGCCTCTCATCGTGCTGCGGACGCCCAAGGGCTGGACCGGCCCGGCGGAGGTGGACGGTCTCCCCGTGGAGGGCACCTGGCGGGCCCACCAGGTGCCCCTGGCCGAGGTCCGCACCAACACCGCCCACCTCCGCCAGCTGGAGACCTGGCTGCAGAGCTACCGCCCCGAGGAGCTCTTCGACGGGGCGGGCCGCCCACGCCCGGAGCTGGTGGCCCTGGCCCCCGCCGGCGCCAAGCGGATGGGTGCCACCCCCTACGCCAACGGCGGGGCGCTCCTGGCGGATCTGGAGCTGCCCGATGTGGGGACCTTCGGGGTGGAGGTGAAGGCCCCGGGGACGGTGAGCGCCGAGGCCACCCGGGTGGCCGGGCGCTTCCTCGCCGAGGTGGTGGCGGCCAACCCGACCACGTTCCGGATCATGGGCCCCGACGAGACGGCCTCCAACCGGCTCCAGGACCTCTTCGGGGTGACCGGGCGGGCCTGGGACGCCGAGGTCCTCCCCACCGACGACCACCTGAGCCCCGACGGACGGGTGATGGAGGTGCTCTCGGAGCACTGCTGCCAGGGCTGGCTGGAGGGCTACCTGCTGAGCGGGCGCCACGGCCTGTTCAACTGCTACGAGGCCTTCATCCACATCGTCGACTCGATGTTCAACCAGCACGCCAAGTGGCTCAAGGTGACCCGGGGGCTCCCCTGGCGGCGGCCCCTCGCCTCGCTCAACTACCTGCTCTCCTCCCACGTGTGGCGCCAGGACCACAACGGCTTCTCCCACCAGGACCCCGGGTTCATCGACCACGTGGTCAACAAGAAGGCCGAGGTGGTCCGGGTCTACCTGCCCCCCGACGCCAACTGCCTCCTGGCGGTGGTGGACCACTGCCTGCGCAGCCGGCACTACGTCAACGTGATCGTGGCCGGCAAGAACGAGGAGCCGGTGTGGCTGTCCGCCGAGGAGGCGGTCATGCACTGCGCCCGGGGCATCGGCATCTGGCCCTGGGCCTCCTCCGACGAGGGCCGGCTGCCCGACGTGGTCATGGGCTGCGCCGGCGACGTACCGACCCTCGAGACCCTTGCCGCCGTGGACCTGCTGCGGCGCCACGTGCCCGACCTCGCCGTGCGGGTGGTCAACGTCGTGGACCTCATGCGCCTGCAGCCGGCCGACGAGCACCCCCACGGTCTCCCGGACCCCCAGTACGACGCCCTGTTCCCCCCCGGGGTGCCCACCGTCTTCGCCTACCACGGCTACCCCTGGCTCATCCACCGCCTCACCTACCGGCGCAACCACCACGCCGGCATGCACGTGCGGGGCTACAAGGAGGAGGGGACCACCACCACCCCCTTCGACATGGTCATGCTCAACGACCTCGACCGCTACCACCTGGTCATGGACGTGGTCGACCGGGTGCCGAGCCTGGGGCCCCGGGCGGCGCACCTGCGCCAGACCATGGTCGACGCCCGCCTCGCCGCCCGGGCCTGGACCAGGTCCCACGGCGAGGACCACCCGGAGGTGGTGGGGTGGTCGTGGCCGGGGGGGTGAGGGGGGCCGTGGGGGACCCGGGGGAGCGCCCGTGAACCTGCCACCGGACCAGGTGCGGGCCGCGGTGTTCACCCTGGAGGACGTCCTGGCGACCGCCGGCGACGGCACCGGGCCCCGTCCCCGCCGGGGGGCCACGGCCCTCCTGGAACGCCTGGCGGGGGCCGGGGTGGCCATCGGGGTGGTCTCGTCCTCCCCGGGCGCCGCCGGGCTGCTCGCCGACACGGAGCTGGCGGGCCTGGTCGAGGCCCGGGTGGACGCCGAGGTGGCGGCGGCCATGGCGCTCCCCGGGCCGCCCGATCCGGCCACCCTGGCCGAGGTCGTCACCCGCCTGGGGGTGGCGCCGGGCGCGGCGATGGTGGTCCAGGACAGCCCGGCCGGGGTGGCCGCCGGGATCCGGGGCGGGTTCGCCCTGGTGGCGGGCCTGACCCGGGGCCAGCCCGGCGGGGAGGAGGCGCTGTGGGCGGCCGGGGCACAGCTGGTGGCGACCGAGCTGGGCGAGCTCCGGGCCGTGGTGTCCGACCGGGTGCTGGGCACCTGGCAGGTGGCCTGGGACGGGGAGGACGACGTCGGGGTGCGGGAGTCGCTCGGGACGTTGGGAAATGGCTATTTCGCAACCCGGGCGAGCGATCCCTGGGCCGTGGACGACGGCCTCCACTATCCGGGGACCTACCTCGCCGGGCTCTACAACCGCCTGCGCAGCCGGGTGGACGGCTGGGAGGTGGAGGAGGAGAGCCTGGTCAACGCGCCCAACTGGCTGTCGCTGTCGTTCCGGGTGGCGAACGGTCCCTGGGTGGGTGAGGACGGGGTCCAGGTGGACCACCACCGCACCCGCCTGGACCTGTGGGGGGGCGTGCTCAGCCGGCGGTGGCGGGTCCGGGACCCGGCGGGGCACACCACCTCGGTCATCGAGCGTCGGCTGGTGTCCATGGACGACCCCCACCTGGGCGCCGCCCAGGTCTCCCTGGTCCCCGAGGACTGGTCGGGGACCCTCGAGGTGCGGTCGGGACTGGACGCCCGGGTGGCCGACGACGAGACCCTCGAGGAGCGGCTCCTCGCCCACGCCCACCTGGTGGTCGTCGACCAGGGCTCCGACGAGGCCGGGTGCTGGGTGGACGCCCGGACCAACCAGTCCGGGGTGGACATCGCCATGGCCGCCCGCACCGTGGCCTCCGGCCAGGTCGAGGGGCTGCGCCGGTGGGCCGGGGACCGCCCGGGGGCCCCCGAGCAGCGGTTCTCCGTGGCGCTCTCCCCGGGGGCCCGGCTCACCCTGGACAAGGTCGTGGCCGTCCACACCTCGAGGGACCGGGCCATCGCCGACCCCCGGCGGGCCGCCCGCGGGGGGGTCGGTCGGGCCGAGGGGTTCGCCGAGCTGGCCGCGGCCCACGCGGCGGCCTGGCAACGGCTGTGGCGCCGGGCCCGGGTCAGGGTGGAGGACGACGGCACCACCGCCTCCACGCTCAACCTGCACCTGTTCCACCTGCTCCAGGTGGCCTCCCCCCACGTGGTGGACCTGGACGTGGGCATCGCGGCCCGGGGGCTGCACGGGGAGGGGTACCAGGGCCACATCTTCTGGGACGAGGCGTTCGTGTTCCCCGTGCTCGACCTCCGCCTCCCCGCGGTGTCCCGGGCCCTGCTCTCCTACCGCCACCGCCGGTTGCCGGCGGCCCGGCGGGCCGCGGCGGCCGCCGGGCACCCGGGGGCCTGCTACCCCTGGCAGAGCGGGAGCGACGGGCGCGACGAGACGCCCGAGGTGCTGTACAACCCCCGCTCGGGGGGCTGGATGGCCGACCGCTCCCGCCACCAGCGTCACGTCGGCCTGGCGGTGGCCCGCAACGCCTGGCAGTACTGGCAGGTGAGCGGGGACCGGGACTTCCTGGTGGGGCCGGGCACCGAGATCACCGTGGAGGTGGCCCGGTACTTCGCCGACCTGGCCCGGTTCGACCCCGAGGCGGGGCGCTACAGCATCGACGGGGTGATGGGGCCCGACGAGTTCCACGACGGTTACCCCTGGGCCGAGGAGCCGGGGGTCACCGACAACGCCTACACCAACGTGATGACGGCCTGGTTGTTGTGGCGGGCCCAGCAGCTCGTGGAGCAGGTGTCCGCCGAGCCCAGCGCCGACGTCGTCGACCGCCTGGGGGTGGACCAGGCAGAGCTGGCCCGCTGGGACGAGATCTCCCGGGGCCTGCAGGTGCCGTTCCACCGGGGGGTCATCAGCCAGTTCGCCGGCTACGAGCGGCTCGCCGAGCTGGATCTCGACGCCTACCGGGCCCGCTACGGCGACGTCGGGCGCCTGGACCTCATCCTCGACGCCGAGGGGGACACCGTGCGCCGCTACCAGGTGGGCAAGCAACCCGACGTGTTGATGCTCTTCTACCTCCTCTCGGCCGAGGAGCTGCGGGCGGTGCTGGCCAGGATGGGCTACCACCTCTCGCCCGAGACGATCCGCCGCACGGTGGGGTACTACGCCGACCGGGTGACCCACGGCTCCACCCTGTCCCGGGTGGTCCATGCCTGGGTGCTGGCCCGCCGTGACCGGCGGCGGTCCTGGCGGTACTTCCGGGAGGCCCTGGCCTCCGACGTGAAGGACATCCAGGGGGGGACGACCCGGGAGGGGATCCACATCGGGGCCATGGCGGGGACCGTGGACCTCCTCCAGCGCTGCTACGCGGGCCTGGAGGCCCGGGGGGAGGCGTTGTGGTTCAACCCGGTGCTGCCCGACGAGCTCTCCGGGCTGTCCTTCGACCTCGTGTACCGCCAGCACTGGCTGAGGGTGGAGCTCGGCCGCCGCCGCCTGCGGGTCGAGGCACGGCCCTCCTCGGCCGCCCCGGTCACGGTGGTGCTGGTGGGGGAGCCGGCGGTGCTGCGGGAGGGCCAGGCCGTGGAGGCGGAGCTGTAGCCCGGGTGGCCCGACCAGCGCCGGCCGTGGGAGGTAGGCTACAGAATGTCGCTCGTGGGGCGCGGGAGGGAGGTCCTCGTGTACGACAAGATCGTGTTGGGGGTGGACGGCTCCGACCAGGCAGGCCGTGCGGCCGAGCAGGCCCGGGACCTGGCCCGCCTGGCGGGGGGTGAGGTCCGGGTGGTCCACGTGGTGGAGGGCGGTGCCTACGGCGGTCGCGCCGGCCTGTTCCCCGCCGAGCAGACCCCCGAGGCGACCGAGCTGGTGGACGGGGTGGTGGCCAGCCTGGCGGCCGAGGGGGTCAAGGCCACCGGCATGGTGGGGCGCGCCCTGGCGGGCCGGGTTGCCGCCGTCCTGGCGGATGAGGCCCGGGCCCAGGGGGCCCAGGTCATCGTGCTGGGCAGCCGCGGGCTCGGCGGCTTCTCCGGGCTGGTGATGGGCAGCGTCACCCACAAGGTGCTCCACCTGGCACCCTGCCCGGTCCTCGTGGTGCGCTGAGGCCGCCTCCGTCCTCAGGGGGGACAGGGCCGGGCCCGGCGGCGGTGCTCCAGGCGTCCCAGCACCAGGGCCAGGACCTGGCGGGGGGACAGCTCGGGGTCATGGACCGCCCGCAGCTCCAGGGGGACCAGCACCTCCGCCTGGAGGGCGGCGAGCTCGGATGGGTCGTGGTGGGCCGCCGCCAGCACCTCCAGGGCCAGGAGGCGCTCCATGCCCCGCCACCGGCGCTCCTCCCGGCGCAGGTACTGGCGCCGCCGCCCGATGGCCAACTGCTCCAGGTCCGCCAGGTCGGCGTGGGCAACGGTGTTGAGCCGGGCCCAGGCGGGGACCCGGGGACGGGTGGCCCTGGCGTGGGAGGCCGCTCGACCGGCGAAGACCGCCTCCACCTCCCGGGACAGCGCCTGGCCCAGGGTCTCCTCGGCGGTGCTGCGGCGGAACCACATCCTCGGGGACCCCCCTTTCTCTGTCCTCGGCGTCTGCCGGGCGGCCCCTGTGGCGGGCCCCGGCCCTGGCCGGGCCCCCCGACCCGGCCAGGCCCTACCCCGGGGGCCTCGTCCGAGGCCGCTCGGGGACCTCCCCGTTGGCCACCATCGAAGCCGACCCGGTGTCGGTCGCGCTAGGGCCGAAGGTCCCTGGCCGCCCGGCCGGGGGCCCGGGGTTGGTGGCGTCCCGCCCGCCGGCGTCGGCGCCCTCGGTCCGGTGGGGGGCCACCGCCACCCCGCCCTCGGCCTCGGCGAGGGAGGCGGCCCCGAGGAGCCGGTAGACGACCTCGCCCTCGACGGTCTCGTGGTACATGAGCAGGTCGACCAGGGCCCGAAGCTGGTCCCGGTGCGTCCGGAGCAGGGACATGGCCGTCTCCTCGGCCTCGTGGACCAGCCGGCCGACCTCCGAGTCGATGGCGGCCTGGGTGGACTCCCCGAAGGGGCGGCTGGAGAGGGGACCGCCCCCGCCGCCCAGGAACACCGACCCGCCCTCGGGGTAGCCGATGGGGCCCAGGAGGGGGGACAGGCCGAACTCGCGGACCATGTGGGTGGCCAGCTCGGTGGCCTGGGCCAGGTCGTTGGCCGCCCCGGTGGAGCCCTGCCCGAGCTCGATCAGCTCGCCGGCC
>DASQQH010000377.1:0-3566 GCA_035643555.1 Acidimicrobiales bacterium
TTTCGACATACGGATGCTAACTTTTTCGTCGTGGAAGTGACAATCCACGGGCGCGGCTGGCGCCCCGACGCCCCGGGCAGGCCCCGGCGCGGTGGGCCGCCACCCCTCCCGGCGCCGGCACCGACCAGTGGGGCCTGACGAGGGGGACAGGGCGGTGGCCGAGCCCGCGGCGAGGGCGACCAGGCGGTCCGAGGGCGTCCAGTCCCTGGCCCGGGCGTTCGAGCTGCTCGAGCACATGGCCGACGCCGGGGGGGACATCGGCATCACCCGCCTCGCCCAGGTCTCGGGCCTCCCCCTGCCGACGATCTACCGGCTGCTCAGGACCCTGGTGGCCGGTGGGTACGCCCGACAGGGGGCGTCCCGCCGGTACGGCCTCGGGCCCCGGCTGATCCGGCTGGGGGAGGGCGCGGGGATGGCCCTCGGCGCCCACGCCAAGCCCCAGCTCGTGGCCCTGGCGGCGGCCACCGGGGAGACGGCCAACCTGGCCGTCCTCGACGGCGACGAGGCGGTCTACGTGGCCCAGGCCCCATCCCGGCACGCCGTGCGGATGTTCACCGAGGTGGGCCGACGGGTCCATCCGCACTGCACGGGGGTGGGCAAGGCCCTGCTGGCCCAGCTCCCCGACGACCAGGCCCTGGCCATCCTCCGTCGCACCGGGCTGCCGGCCCTCACCCCGGCCACCGTCACCGACCTCGAGCGCCTGGCCGACCAGTTGGCGGCGATCCGCAGGCTCGGGTACGCCGTCGACGAGGGGGAACAGGAGGTGGGCGTGGTCTGCTTCGCCGTCCCGGTCCCCACCGACCCCCCACGCGCCGCCCTGTCCGTCTCCGGCCCGGCCGGGCGGATGGGCGAGGACGCCCGGCGCCGGGCCATCCCCCTGATGCGGGACGCCGCCCGGCGGGTGGCCGGGGCGGCCGACGCCGACGCCACCACGTCCTAGCCGTCGGCCTGGGCGGCCCCCCTCACTACGGTGGGCTGGCCGGCCATCGGAGGAAGGAGCGGTGGTGTCGGACGAGCAGCGTCGAGCCGTGCTGCGCTACGACAACCCCTTCGTCGCCCCACCCGAGGAGCGGGAGCCCGTCCGGCGCCTGCGGGGCCGGCTGGTGGCGCCGGTCACCGTGTGGACGGCCGGGACGGCCGAGGACCCCGCGGGCCTCACCGTGTCCTCCCTCCTGGTGGCCGAGGGCGACCCCTCCCGGCTCCTGGGGCTCGTCGACGCCCTGAGCGACCTGTGGGAGCGCATCGAGGGCCACCAGCGGTTCCTGGTCAACGTCCTGGGCGAGGGCGACCAGGGCCTCGCCGACCGGTTCTCGGGCGCCCGCCCGGGCCCGGGTGGCCCGTTCGGGGGCCTGGACACCACCCCCTCGGCCTTCGGCCCCATCCTGCCCGGGGTGGACACCTGGGCGGGATGCCGGCTCGTCGAGGCCGCCGAGGTCGGCTACCACCTGCTGGTCCAGGGGACCCTGGAGGAGCTGGCCCTGGGCGACGCCCGCCCCCTCGCCTACCACCGGGGACGCTTCCGCCGCCTCACGGGGGACCGCTGAGTGCCGGGTCGGCGATCTCGCCTGGTCGGGTGGCCCGGCCTCCCCCGGGCCGGTGAGCGGTAGGGTGCGAGCGATGGTGGCGTCGCCGCTCATCTGGCAGCCCTCGTTGCTCTGCGGTGGCGAGCCGAGGGTCGACGAGGGCTTCGGGGACCTGACCAGGACCGCGCTGGACGATGCCTCCTGGGTGGACCACTGCCCCGGCTGGGTGTCGGGATCGGACCAGCTCTTTTCCGACCTGGTGGCCGACATCGACTGGGACCAGCGCAGCCGGTGGCTCTACGACCGCCGGGTCACCGAGCCCCGCCTCACCGCGTCCTGGCGGGCCGGCGGGGGGACGGGGCTGCCACCGGTGCTGGAGCAGGCCCGCCGGACCCTCTCGGCGCACTACGGCGCCGACTTCGACTCCTGTGGCATGAACCTCTACCGCGACGGGGCCGACAGCGTGGCCTGGCACCGGGACCGGATCCCCCCCGAGGTGGCGGATCCGGTGGTGGCCCTGGTCTCGCTCGGGGAGCCCCGCACCTACCTGCTCCGTCGCCTCGGGGGCGGCGCCTCCAGGTCCTTCCGGTTGGGCCGGGGCGATCTCCTGGTCACCGGGGGGCGCACCCAGCGCAGCTGGGAGCACGCCGTCCCCAAGGTGGCCGCGGCCGGTCCCCGCCTCAGCCTGGCCTTCCGCCACCGGGCCCGGCTCCCCGCCGGGACCCCCTCCCTGCCGGGGCCACCATGAAGGCCCTCACCGTCCGCCAGCCGTGGGCCAGCCTGATCATGGCCGGGGACAAGGACGTCGAGAACCGGTCCTTCGCCACCACCCACCGGGGGCGGCTGGCCATCCACGCCGCCGCCCGCCCCGATCCCGAGGGACTGGCCAGCCACGCCCACCTCCTGGACAGCGACTACCCCCTGGCCGCGGTGCTGGGCACGGTCGTCCTGGTGGACGTGGTGCGTGGCCACCACAGCGAGTGGGCCATCCCGGACTGCTGGCACTGGGTCCTCGCCGACCCCGAGCCCCTGGCAGACCCGGTCCCCCTGGACGGCCAGCAGGGCCTGTGGGACCTGGATCTGGACCACCTGGTCCCCTGGCGCCGCGGGTAGGGGGTCACCGGGGGACGCGGGGGCCCTCCAGGCGGGCCTCGATGGCGTCGCCCCCTCGCACGTAGCCGAGAAAGATGACCACGACGACCGCGGCCACCACCACCCCGAGCCACAGGTTGGCGTAGGTGTCGTAGACGCCGTGGAGCACGGCGGCGAGCCCCAACCCCGCGGCCATCGGCCTCACCCGGCGCCGGCCGAGGACCCTGGAAAGGCCCATGAAGTAGGCGGCGATCCCGGCCAGGCAGGCGTGGATCAGGGGATCGGTGACCAGGCGCCACACCTCCTGGGTGATGTAGGTGGTCGACCCGGTCACCGCCTCCAGGTTGGCGTAGGCCGCGGAGTACACGACCGCCTCGGTCACCCCGAAGGCCAGGCCGCTCACCGCCCCCAGAAACAGGAACGCCCGGGTCGAGTAGCGATGGCGTGCGAGGTAGACGAAGAGGAAGACCGGCAGGGCCTTGGCCGCCTCCTCGGGAAGGCCGATGGCGAGGGTGTTGTGCACGAGGCCCCCGACCTCGCCGCCGAAGGCCGACTCGATCGCCACCGACAGCGCGACCCCCACCACCACCGTGAACAGCGCCACCCTGCCCACCAGCCAGACGCTGATCCGTCCCGGCCGGGCGATGGCCCGGATGGCGAGCAGCCACCCCGTGGCGAAGTAGAGGGAGAAGCCCCACGCCGCGCCCTGGATGCCCTGGCTCCCGTCGACCGCGTGGAGGAGCACGAAGGGGGCCACGGCCGCTGCCAGGAACAGCCCCGTCCAGCCCCGTCGCCAGCCCCGGTCCGCCACCCACCACCCCAGCGGGAACACCTGGGCCAGGGGGAACCAGGGGCCGCCGGGCCGGGACCCCTCGGGGGAGGCGCCGGCGGCGCCCTCCCCCATCGCCGGCATCCCACCGCCGCCGGGCGGGGAGCCAGGACCCGACGACC
>DASQQH010000378.1:0-2869 GCA_035643555.1 Acidimicrobiales bacterium
CGCTCGTAGAGCTCGTCGAAGCGCAGCGGACGGTTGTCCACCGCCGAGGGCAGTCGGAAGCCGTGCTCGACCAGGGTGTCCTTGCGCGAGCGGTCGCCCTCGTACTGGCCGTGCAGCTGGGGGACCGTCACGTGGCTCTCGTCGATGACCAGCAGGTAGTCCTCGGGAAAGAAGTCCAGCAGGGTGAAGGGCGCCTCCCCCGGTGCCCGACCGTCGATGTGGCGGCTGTAGTTCTCGATGCCGTTGCACACCCCGATCTCCCCCAGCATCTCCATGTCGTACTGGGTGCGCATCCGCAGGCGCTGGGCCTCCAGCAGCTTGCCCTCGGCCTCGAAGAAGGCCAGGCGCTCCTGGAGCTCGGCCTCGATGCCGGCGATCGCCGACCGCATGCCCTCGTCCCCCGCCATGTAGTGGGTGGCGGGGAAGACCACCAGCTCCTCCACCTCCGCCAGGGTCTCCCCGGTGAGGAGGTCCACACGGGTGATCCGCTCCACCTCGTCACCGAACAGCTCGATCCGCACCCCGTGCTCCTCGTAGGCGGGGTGGACCTCGATGGTGTCCCCGCGAACCCGGAACTTCCCCCGGGCCAGGTTCACGTCGTTGCGCTCGTAGTGGGTGTCCACCAGCCGGGAGAGGATCGAACGCTGGTCCACCTCTTGGCCCCGGTGGAGCAGCAGCATCCGCTGGGAGTACTCCTCGGGCGAGCCCATGGCGTAGATGCAGGAGACCGACGCCACCACGATCACGTCGCGCCGGGTGAGGAGGGCGGCGGTGGCCGAGTGACGCAGCCGGTCGACCTCGTCGTTGATCGAGGAGTCCTTCTCGATGTAGGTGTCGCTCGAGGGGATGTAGGCCTCGGGCTGGTAGTAGTCGTAATAGGAGACGAAGTACTCCACCCGGTTGTGGGGGAACAGCTCCCGGAACTCGTTGGCCAGCTGCGCTGCCAACGACTTGTTGGGGGCGATGACCAGGGTGGGCCGCTGGACGGCCTCGATGGTCCAGGCAATGGTCGCCGACTTGCCGCTGCCGGTGATGCCCAGCAGGGTCTGGAAGCGGTCCCCCCGGTTGACCCCCGCCGCCAGCTCGGCCACCGCACGGGGCTGGTCCCCGGCGGGGGCATGCTCGGAGACGACCTGGAACGGCGGCACGACCCCCCAGGATACCCAAGCGGTCGTGGCCGCCCTGGGCGCCCTACCCCGTCGCCCGGGTCCGGTCCCCCAGCCACGCCCAGGCCCGGTCGACCTCTCGGGCCAGGTGTGCCAGGTCCGACGAGTTGTCGATGACCACGTCGGCGATCGCCAGGCGCTCCTGCCGGCTGGCCTGGGCGGTCATCCGAGCCCGGGCCTCCTCCTCGGCCATACCCCGCTCCCGGATCAGCCGAGCGAGGGCCACCTCCGGCGGGGCGTCGACGACGATGACCGCGTCCAGCCGGTACCGGTCGCGCCGCCCCTCGGCCAAGAGGGGGATGGCCAGGACCACCACATGGTCGCTGGCGGCCTCCTCGGCGAGCCGGCCGCCGATGACGTCCGCCACCGCCGGGTGGGTGAGGCCGTTGAGGTCGGCCAGGGCCGCCGGGTCGTCGAAGACGATCCGGGCCAGCGCCTGGCGATCCACCTGGCCGTCGCCGTCCAGGATCCCCTCCCCGAAGCGCTCGACCACCCCGGCGTAGGCGGGGCCCCCGGGGGCCACCACCTCCCGGGCCACCTGGTCGGCGTCGACGATCACCGCGCCCCGGTCGGCGAAGAGGTCAGCCACCGTCGACTTGCCCGACCCGATCCCTCCGGTGAGCCCGACCGCGAGCACGCCTGTCTGACCCCGGTCCGCTAGCGCCCTGCCAGCGGGCGGCGGGGACCGCCCCGGGGCATCCCCCTACTGGCGGTCGTGGGCCGCGTCGTCGTGGGCGGGGTCGGTGTCCTGGGGCTCGGCCGCCGCGTCCTGACCGTCGGGGTGCTCCTGGTCCTCGGGCACCACGCCCTGGACCACCTCGGGCGGAAGCACCGAGGCCACCTCCGGGGGGATCTCGCCACCGGCGGCGGCGTACTCGGCCCAGGCCCGCTGGGCCTCGGTCTCTGGGGTGAACTCCGCCGAGGAGTAGTCGAGGCCGCCACCGATGTAGTTGCCCTGCTCGTCGTAGGCGTGCTCCCCGAAGGCCTCGCGGTACTCGGGGGCCACCTCGCCGCCCTCCGCGGCCTGCTTGATCGAGAGGCTGATGCGGCGACGCTGGAGGTCGATGTCGATGATCTTGACCCACAGCTCCTCCCCCGGGGTCACCACCTGCTCGGGGAGGTCGACGTGGTGGGCCGCCATCTCGGAGATGTGCACCAGGCCCTCGATGCCCTCCCCCACCTGGGCGAAGGCCCCGAAGGGGACCAGCTTGGTGATGCGGCCGTAGACCAGCTCGCCCACCCGGTGGGCGTTGGCGAACTCCTGCCAGGGATCGGCCTGGGTGGCCTTGAGGGACAGGCTGATGCGCTCCTTGTCCAGGTCCACGTCGAGGACCCGGACTTCCACCTCGTCGCCCACAGACACCACCTGGGACGGGTGGTCGATGTGCTTCCAGGACAGCTCCGAGACGTGGATGAGGCCGTCCATGCCCCCCAGGTCGACGAACGCACCGAAGTTGACCACGCTGGACACGACGCCCCGGCGCACCTCGCCCGGCTTGAGGTTGGTGAGGAACTCGTCGCGCTGCTCGCGCTGCGTCTCCTCCAGCCAGGCCCGGCGGGAGAGGACCACGTTGTTGCGGTTGCGGTCAAGCTCGATGATCTTGGCCTCGATCTCGCGCCCCACGTAGGGCTGGAGCTCGCGGACCCGGCGCAGCTCCACCAGCGACGCCGGAAGGAAGCCGCGCAGGCCGATGTCGACGATG
>DASQQH010000379.1:0-3712 GCA_035643555.1 Acidimicrobiales bacterium
GACGGTCCCCCGCTCCCCGGCCTCCACGCCGGGCGCGAGGTACACCACGACCCGGCGCCGACCACCGTGTTCGAACTGGAGCCGGTGGACTCGGTCACGGTCTGGTCGGTGATGGACAACGTCACCGACGTCTTCATGCCCGACAAGGGACCGGCCCGCCGGGCCCCCCTCGCCAGCGCGGGGCTGCGACCCGCGGCGACCATGGCCGGCGGCGAGGTGCCCGATGCGCTCCTCGCCGAGCACGGTTTCTCCGTGCTGGTCACCATCACCAAGGCGGGCCGCACCCACCACCTGCTGTACGACGCCGGCACCAGTCCGGAGGGGGTGGTGGAGAACATGTCCCGCCTCGACCTCGACCCCGGCGACCTCGAGGCCATCGTCTGCAGCCACGGTCACTTCGACCACACGACGGGCCTGGACGGGCTGGTCCGGCGCCTGGGCAGGGCGAACTTCCCGGTGCTCATCCACCCCCACTTCTGGCGGCGCCGACGGGTGATCCTGCCCGGCAGGGAACCCCTCGACCTCCCCGCCACCAGTCGGGCGGCGCTGGAGGGGGCGGGGTTCGAGGTAGTCGAGGAGGACCAGCCCAGGTTCTGGTTCGAGCGCTCGGTCCTGGTCACCGGCGAGGTGGCCCGAACGACCGGCTACGAGCCCGGCTTCCCGCCCCAGCAATGGTGGGACGGGGCCCGCTGGGAGCCCGACCCCCTGGTCCTCGACGACCAGGCCCTGATCGTGGACGTGGCGGACAAGGGCCTCGTGGTGATCACCGGCTGCGGCCACGCCGGGGTGGTGAACATCTGCCGCTACGCCCGCCGACTCACCGGCGACCGGCCGCTCTACGCCGTCATCGGGGGCTTCCACCTCAACGGGCCGCTGTTCGAGCCCCTCATCCCCCGGGTCCTCGACGACCTCGCCACCCTGGGCCCCGAGGTCCTGGTCCCCGCCCACTGCACCGGGTGGCGGGCCCAGCACGCCATGGGCGCCCGATTCCCCGAGGCGTTCGTGCCGAACACGGTCGGCACCCGCGTCGAGCTGTGAGGGGTCCACCCGGGGGCGAGCAGCGGGCCGGGGCGAGGTCGGGTCGTGGCGCCCGGCGGGGTTGCGGCGCGCTCGACCACGACCTCGTGAGCCCCGGCGGCCCGGTGGCGTCGTCGACCCGGGCGGGGGGCCGGCCCTCGCCGGCCGGGATGACGTCACCGACCGCCACCCCCGCCCCGCCCGCCGGGTCCCGCCCTGGCCGGCCCGCACCAGGCGGGCCCGGAGCAGTCTCCTCGCTGCCCGGGTGATGGTGTCCGACCGGCGAGCGCCCCGCCGGTACCGGCGAGGGGCCACGGTGGGGGTGAGGGGTGGCCGCTCGGTTGCGCCCCGGCGGTGTCCGCTCCACCCTGGGGTGGTGCTCGCCGTCCCCCCGCCGGTGCTGGGCCCCCCGGGTGAGGCGGACCCCCCGGACCATCCGGTGTCCCCCAGGGGTACGGATCCCCGGGCACCGACCACCGGGGCACGGGCCCGGTGAGCGGGGCACCGGCCGGCCCGGTGCGTGATCCGGCGCCGGTGGGCCTCATCACCGGCGCCGGACGGGGTGTGGGCGCGGCCACCGCCCGGCAGCTGGCGGCGGAGGGGTGGCGCCTCGTCCTGGTGGACGCCTGCACCGACGACCCGGCGCTGGGCTACCCGCTGGCCAGCTGGGACGACCTGGTGGCGGTGGCTGACGCCTGCGGCCCGACCGGGGCCGTTCCGGTGGTGGGCGACGTGCGTCGCCAGGGGGACCTCGACGCCGCCGTGGCCACCGCCCGGGAGCGCTTCGGCGGCCTCGACGCCGCGGTGGCGGTGGCCGGGGCCATCGCCGGCGGCCTGGAGGCCTGGCGCACCGACGACGACCTGTGGGCGGCCATGGTGGGCATCAACCTGGAGGGGGTGTGGCACCTGGCCCGGGCGGCGGTCCCCGCCCTGCTCGAGCGACCTGACCCCCGTCGCTGCCGGTTCGTGGCCGTGGGCTCGGCGGCGGGGGTCCAGGGCCTACCCGGGCTGGGGGCCTATGTGGCCGCCAAGCACGGGGTGGTGGGCCTGGTCCGGGCGCTCGCCGCCGAGCTCGGTCCCCACGGGGTGACCGCCAACGTCGTCGCCCCGGGCACCACCGCCACCGCCATGGCCCGGGCGAGCGCCGCCCTGTACGGGCTGGAGGACCCGTCGGAGCTCGCCGTCCACCACCGCCTGCCCCGCCTGGTGGCACCCGAGGAGGTGGCGGCGCTGCTGGCCTGGGTGTGCGGGCCGCAGTCCTCGGCGGTGACCGGGGCGGTCCTGCCGGTGGACGCCGGCATGACCTCGGGCTGAGGGCACCGGCCCTGAGGCTTGCCCTGTCCCAGGGGGTAGACTCCGCCCGGGAGGTCCCCCAGCCGGCGCAGATCGCCGTCGGCCCTGGTGGCGCAGCCAGCATGACCCTTTTCGCTCCACAGGGGTCCCGGGGGGATACAGCGGACGACCTCGCGATTGTGGCCCTGGTCGCGTCGGCCGGGGGGTTCACCGCCCTCGTCACCGTGCTGTCGGCCCTCCCCACCGGGTTCCCGGCGGCGCTGGTGGTCCTCCAGCACCTCTCGCCCAACCGACCCAGCCGCCTGGGCGAGCTGCTGGCTCGGCGCTGCCACCTGCCGGTCACCGACGCCGCGGACGGCGCGCGCCTCCAGGGAGGGGTCGTGACGGTGGCCGTCCCCGGCAAGCACCTGACCGTGACCCCCGAGCGGACGGTGGCGCTCACCACCTCCCCTCCCGTGCACTCCTCCCGGCCCTCGGCGGACGTGCTGCTGTGCTCGATCGCCGCCTGCGGCGCCCGGGCGATCGCCGTGGTGCTGAGCGGCTACGGGGCCGACGGCGCCGAGGGAGCGGCGGCGGTGCACCGCAGGGGCGGCACGGTCATCGCCCAGGACCAGGCGAGCGCCGAGGCCTGGGGCATGCCGGGAGCGGCGGTCGCCACCGGGACGGTGGACCGGGTGCTGTCCGCCCGGGAGATCGCCGCCGCCCTGGCCGGGCCGGTGCTGGCCGACGCCGTCGACGGGCCCGGCGGGGATCTCAGGTCGGAGGCTGTCGCACGCCTCGACCACGAGGCGCCGCCGGACGGCCTGTGGCTGCTGGCGCCGGACCTGCCCTAGGCCTCGTCGCGGACGCCCTGGGGACCTCGCCCAGGCCGGGGCGGGCGGTCCCGGCCGTGGGTCCCCGTGCCCTGCCACGGCCCCCATCGCCAGGCGCCGCACCGGCCGGGCGAGGGCGGGCCAGGGCCGGCGGGAGGGCGTCTCTCAATGGACCCAGCGGGTGGAGGTCGCCACGGCCTCGGGCGCGGCGCCGTGGAACAGGTCGACCTCGGCCCGGCGGACCGCCACCACGGCGTCGAACAGGGCGTCGCCCATCGCCCGGCGCAGCACCGTGCTCGCCTCCAGGTGCCCCACCGCCTCGGTGAGGGTCTGGGGCAGCCGCCGGACGCCCAGGTCGGCGAGCTCCTGGGGCGACCGGGTGGCGGGATCGCCGGTCATCTCCTGGGGGAGCCGGGCTCCCGTCTCGACACCGGCGAGGCCCGCGGCCACCAGGCTCCCCACGACCAGGTAGGGGTTGGCGGCGGCGTCGAAGCACTTGATCTCCACGTTCGCCGCCCGGTGTTCGTCGCCCCTCATGCCCGTGACGAACCGGATGGCCGCCTCCCTGGTCTCCCGCCCCCAACAGGCGA
>DASQQH010000380.1:0-9104 GCA_035643555.1 Acidimicrobiales bacterium
CAGGACGCCTCGGCCTCGGTGCTGGTGGGCACGGTCGACATGGGCCAGGGGAGCGACACGATCCTGGCCCAGATCGCCGCCGAGGTCCTCACCATCGCCCCCGAGCGGGTCCGGGTCATGGGGACCGACACGACCACCACCCCCTACGACACCATCACCGCTGGTAGCCGCAGCACCTACCACGCCGGCAACGCCGTGCGCCTCGCCGCCGAGCGGGTGGCCGCCCAGCTCCTCGACATGGCCGCCGAGGTCCTCGACACCGACCCCGCCGGCCTCCGGGTGGCGCGGGGCGGGGTGTGCCGAATGGGCGAGGACGAGGTCGCCCTCGCCATCCCCGAGCTCCTGCTCGCCCACTTCGGCGCGGTCGGCACGACGGTGACCGGGGAGGCGACCCACCGCACGAGCTGGGTGCCCTACGACCACGACACGGGCCGGTCGCCCAAGGTGACCGAGCACTGGTTCGCCGGGGCGGTCGGGGCCGAGGTGGCCGTCGACCGCCTGACCGGACGGGTGACCATCGACCACCTGGCCGTCGCCGCGGACGTGGGCCGGGCGATCAACCCCGCCCTGGTCCGCCAGCAGCTGCAGGGGGCGGCGCTCATGGGGATCGGCCACGCCCTCTTCGAGGAGCTGGCCTTCGATGGGGGTGTCCCGATCAACACCACCCTGCTCGACTACCAGGTCCCCTCGGTCCGGGACCTGCCCCGCCGCTTCACCCCGATCATCGTCGAGGCCCCCCACCGCGCCGGCCCGTACGGGGCCAAGGGGGTGGGCGAGACCGGGATCCTGGCCCTCACGCCGGCGCTCGGCAACGCCATCCGCGACGCCATCGGCGTGCGGCTCCGCCGCCTGCCGATGACCCCCGAGGCCATCCTGGACGCCCTCGACCGGGGGGAGGGGTGATGGCCGAGGTGCGCATGACCGTGAACGGCGCCCCGGTGGCCGCGGACGTCCCCGACGACGCCCTGCTGCTGGACGTCCTCCGGGAGGAGGCCGGCTGCACGAGCCTGCGTGAGGGGTGCGGGGTGGGGGTGTGCGGGGCGTGCACGGCCATCGTCGACGGCCTGCCCATCAGCACCTGCCTGGCACTCGCCGGGCGCTACGGGGGGGCCGCCATCCTCACCACCGAGGGGCTGGCCCCCGACGACCCGGTCGTCCAGGCCTTCGCCACCACGGGGGCCATGCAGTGCGGCTACTGCACGCCGGGGATCGTCCTCATGGTCCACGACCTCCTGGACCGGGAGCCCGATCCGGGCCCCCAGCAGATCGCCGCCTGCCTGGCGGCCAACACCTGCCGCTGCGGCGCCTATCCCGAGCTCCAGGAGGCGGTGCGCACCGCCCGGGCCAGCCGCGCCCAGCAGGCCGCTTCCTGAGGGTCGCCGCGGCCGGAGTCCGGCGGTGTGTCCGCCGGTCGCGGACCTGGGCGGAGACCAGGACCGCCGGACCGTCGAGGTGGGAAGGATGACCCGCCTCACCCACCGACCCACAGCGTGAGGCCCTCCTGGGCGAGCGCGGCCTCCAACCGGGGCGACGCCGTGGCCGGGAGCACCTTCGGCCGGGAGCACCGGGCTGCGGCGCCGGTCGGGCTCGCCACGTGGCGAGCGGCCCGTCGACCCCTCGGGCGATCCGGGGAGCCTCTGAGCGATGGGCAGGGCCCCCGGGCTGGCGGCATCGACGGGCCCGGACGGGGGCGGCGGGCCACGAGGCGGGGGTGGGCATATAGTTGACTCAAGTCACTGACTTTTGTACGCTTCTCTTGTTCCCCCCCGACCCGAGGAGCGGCGGATGCGGTGTGGCAAGGAGTACCTCGAGGGCCTCCGGGACGGACGGCGGGTCTACGTCAACGGCGAGCGCGTCGAGGACGTGACGACCCACCCGGCGTTCCGGGGCGCCACCCGGTCGGTGGCCCGCCTCTACGACGTGGCCGCCGACCCGGCCAACCGGGAGGTGATGACCTGGGAGCTGCCGGCGTCGGGGACCCCGGTCAACGTGGCCTGGATGATCCCCCGGTCCGAGGAGGACCTGGCACGGCGCCGGCGGGGGCTGCGCCGGTGGGCGGAGGAGACCTTCGGGCTCATGGGCCGCACCCCCGACCACGTGGCGGGCTTCCTCGCCGGGTTCGCCGCCAGCCCGTCGGTGTTCGCCCGGGGCGGGGAGGGCTTCGCCGACAACGTGACCCGGTTCCACCGCTTCGCCGCCGAGGCCGACCTCTACGCCACCTACACCATCGTCCCGCCCCAGATCGACCGGTCCAAGCCCGCCCACCGCCAGGCCGATCCCCACCTCTATGCCGGGGTCAAGGAGGAGCGCGACGACGGCATCGTCGTCAGCGGCGCCCAGATGCTCGGCACCGGGGCGGCCCTCGCCGACTGGATCCAGCTGTCGAGCATCGTCCCCCTGCGCCCGGGCGACGAGAACTACGCCATCTCGGTCATGGTCCCCGTCGCCGCCCCGGGGGTCACGATCCTCTCCCGGCGCTCCTACGCCGAGACCGGCTCGGTCTACGACTACCCGCTCTCGTCACGCTTCGACGAGACCGACGCCCTGGTCGTCTACGAGGACGTGTTCGTCCCCTGGGAGCACGTCTTTGTCTACCGGGACCTCGACCTGGTCCAGGCCCAGTGGTGGGAGACCCCGGCCTGGCTCCTCGGCAACAACCAGGCCCAGATCCGCTTCTCGACCAAGCTCGACTTCCTGGTGGGCCTGGCCCGGCGCATCGTCGCCATGAACGGGACCGACGGCCTCCCCCCGGTCCAGGGGTCCCTCGGCGAGCTCGCCGCCCACGCCAGCGCGGTGGCCGGGCTGGTCCTCGCCGCCGAGCAGCACCACCACGTCGACCCTGCCGGGGTCGCGTGGCCGGGGGCCGCCGAGACCTACGCCAACACCGCCGAGCAGGGCGAGCGCTACGGCAAGGTCCTCTCGATCCTGCGGGACCTGTGCGGGGGCGGGCTGATCCAGCTCCCCTCCTCGGTCGAGGACTTCCACAACCCCGAGATCGCCGCCCACCTCGAGCGCTACGTCCAGTCGCCCGGGATGCCCTCCCGTGAGCGGGTGAAGCTCCTGAAGCTGGCCTGGGACCTCATCGGCTCGGAGTTCGCCGGGCGCCACCACCAGTACGAGCTGTTCTACGCCGGCGCCCCCTTCGTGGTGAAGCTGCGGATGTTCCAGCACTTCGACTTCGACGCGGCCACCGCCCTGGTCGACGCCAGCCTCGCCGGCTACGACGCCGAGGACGGCCGGGGTGACGGCGGGGCCTGAGGCCGGGAGGCGCCCGGTCGCCGCCGAGCCGGCCGGCTACCGGGCGGCCATGGCCCGCCTCGCCACCGGGGTCACGGTGGTCACCACCACCGGCCCGGGTGGGCCGGTGGGGATGACCGCCTCGGCGGTGTGCTCCCTGTCCCTCGAGCCGGTCCAGCTGCTGGTCTGTGTGGCCCAGGCGCTGCCCACCCACCGGGCGCTGGGGGCGAGCCCCGCCTTCGCCGTCAACGTGCTGGGCGAGGGCCAGGAGGGCCTGGCCGAGCGCTTCGCCACCCCGGGGATCGACCGCTTCGCGGGGGTCGGCCTGCGCGGGGACCAGGACCTGCCCGTGCTGGCCGAGGCCCTGGCCTGGTTCGTCTGCCGCACCGAGGACCGCCTGCCAGGCGGCGACCACTCGATCTTCATCGGCCGGGTGGAGGCCTGCGGCCACGACGAGGCCGGCGGGCGGCCCCTCGTCTACTTCGGGCGGGACTTCGCCACCCTCGAGACCCCCGAGGCCGCCCGGTGGCGGTCCTTCGTCGAGGCCGGGGCGGTCGTGTGAGCTATCCCCACCGGGACCTGCGGGACCACCTGGTCGCCCTGGAGGACCAGGGCCTGCTGGTCCGGGTGGCCGAGGCGGTCGACAAGGACCGCCACCTGGTCCCCCTGGTCCGCCTGCAGTTCCGGGGCCTGCCGTCCGAGGCCCGGCGGGCGTTCTGGTTCGACCAGGTCACCGACCAGCGGGGGCGGGTCTTCGACGCCTCGGTGGCGGTGGCCTCGCTCGCGGCCTCGCCGGCGGTGTACGCGGCGGCCCTCGGCACCGACGTGGCCGGGATCGCCGGGGCCTGGCAGCGGGCCCTCGCCGCCCCCATCGACCCGGTGCGCGTCGGGGACGGCCCCTGCCGGGAGCACGTGATCACCGACCCGGACGCCCTCGAGGGCACCGGCGGCGTCGACGCCTTCCCCCACCCCATCTCGACGCCGGGCTTCGACCCGGCCCCCTTTCTCACCTCGGCGTGCTGGGTGAGCCGGGACCCCGAGGACGGCACCTACAACGTCGGGGTCTATCGGGGGATGGTGAAGGCCCCCCGCCGGATCGGCCTGCAGATGGACACCCCCTCCCAGCACATCGCCGTCCAGCTGGCCAAGGCCGCCCGCCTCGGCCGGCCCCTCGAGGCGGCGGTGGTGCTCGGTGGGGTGCCCGTCCTCGGCCCCTCGGCCGCCCAGAAGCTCCCCTACGGGGTCAGCGAGTACGGCGTCGCCGGGGGCCTGATGGGCCGGCCCCTCGAGGTGGTTCGCGCTGAGACGGTCGACCTCGAGGTCCCCGCCACCGCCGAGGTGGTCATCGAGGGCGTCATCGACCCCACCCGCCTCGAGCCCGAGGGACCCTTCGGGGAGGCGAGCGGCTACCTGGGGCCCCGCACCGCCTCGCCCTGCCTCGAGGTCACCGCCATCACCCACCGGTCGCACCCGGTGGTCCAGGCCTTCATCTCGGAGTTCCCCCCGAGCGAGTCGACCCTCATGCGCAAGCTGGGGTTCGAGAACGTCTACCGCCGCTTCCTCCGGGAGGCCTGCAACATCGCATCAGTGCAGGACGTCTGCTTCTACGAGATGGCCACCTGCAACATGATGTTCGCCATCCGCCTGCGCCAGCCCACCGCCGGCCAGGCCTGGCAGGCCCTGTACGCCGCCTCGGGCTACGAGCCCTCGATGGGCAAGATCGTCGTCGCCGTCGACGAGGACATCGACACCGACGACCTCGGCGCCCTCGTCTGGGCGCTGGCCTTCCGCACCCAGCCCCACCGGGACGTGGCGGTCATCGGGAACAAGGTCCCCCGCCTGGACCCCTCCCTCCCCGGGGACCCCGCCACCCAGGGGGCGGAGGCCTCGGCGGTGCTCATCGACGCCACCCGCCCCGGCCCCTACCCGCCGACGTCGCTGCCGAGCGAGGCCCGGATGCAGGAGGCCCTGGCCCTGTGGCACCGCCTGGGCCTGCCCGCCCTCGACCTGCGCCAGCCCTGGCACGGCTACGAGCTCGGCGCCTGGTCCGAGGAGAACCGGGCGGAGGCGGCCCTGGCCGAGGTGGGCCGCTACCTCGAGACCGGCGCCAAGCTGGCGGCCCCTCCGCCTGGTTGAGCCGTCAGGGCCGGGGGGTGCGGGCGGTGCGGGCGGCGGGGACCGGCGCCGGGGTGGGCTGGGCCACGGGGGCGGCTGCGGGCCGCCCGGCCCGGTGGACCACCCCGAGGACGCCGAGGATGGCGAGGGCCAGCACCGTGCCGAGCACCAGGGGCTGGTCGAGGAGGAGCGACACCGAGGAGGGCAGGTGGGCGCGCACCGCCGCCGGGGTGAACAGGGCGCCGATGGACACCACCAGGGGCACCCCGGCCGCCGCCAGGTTGCCCTGGGACCACTCCACGGTGGAGAGCACCTGCAGGCCCCCGGCGAAGAGGATGCCGAAGAGGATGACCGTGGCCCCCGACAGCACCGGGACCGGGATCGCCACCAGCACGGCGTCGAAGTAGCCGAAGCCCCCGAGCACCAGGAGGATCACCCCGGTGGTGAGGGTCACCCACCGTGAGGCCACCCGGTGGACCCGGAGGAAGCCGACGTTGTCGGGATAGGCCAGGGTGGCCATGCCCCCGAACAGGGCGCCGACGGCGCTGCCCAGGACCTCGCCGAAGACCCCCTGGGCGATCCGTTGCTCGGAGAGGGGCTCGTGGGCCCACTGGGCGACCATCTCGTAGGTGGCCATGGTCTCGGCGATGGCCGGGAACAGGGCGATGAAGAAGATGATCGTCGCGGCCGCGTCCACCCCGAAGCCGAAGGGGAACAGGCGGGGCATGTTGAAGGCGTCGGCGTGGAGGACGTGGCCCCAGCTGGTGGGCTCGAGGAGGGAGTAGACCAGGGCGCCGAGGGCCACCCCCCACAGGACCGCGCCACGGCGGAGGAACCTGCTGCCCACGCCCATGGCGATGAGGACGACGGCCGCGGCGATGGCGGCGGAGAGGACGTTGACGCCCGGGAAGCCGGGCTGGCCGGGCTTGCCGATCCACCCGGGCAGGGCGATGGTCGCCAGCTGGAGCGAGATGACCAGCAGGATCACCCCCGTCACCACCGGGAGGCGCACGTAGCGGGCCATGGCCACGATCGGGCTGAACCGCCGGACCGGGATGGCCAGCACGCACCACGCGGCGGCGGCCACCAGCAGCGAGCCGAAGGCGGTGCCGAGGCCCCCGCGCTGGTGGCCGACGACGAGGATGGCGGCGAACACCCCGGCGAAGGGCCCCTGGACGATGGGGAGGCGGAGGAGGACCACCGACTGCAGGATCACCACCAGCCCCGAGGTCATGAAGGTGATGCCGTACAGGTAGGCGGTGCTCGAGGCCGAGAGGTGGAAGGCGTGGCCGACCAGCCCGGGGAACAGCAGCAGTCCGGCCAGGCCGAGGATGTTCTGGAAGCCGATACTGACGGCGGTGAGCGGCCCGACGCGCTCGTTGATCCCGACGTCGAAGGACCTGGGCGGTGTCTGGGGGTGGGCGCCACCGCGCCCGGCGTGCTCCGAGGCCATCGTGGCGTCCCTCCCGTCGGACGTGGACACGACTGTATGACAGTAATATAGTCATCCGGGTAGCCACCGACAAGAGGGAGTGACGGACGCCGGTGCCCAGGACCTACCGTGATCTGCGCGGCCACATCGAGGCCCTCCGGGACCAGGGCCTTTTGATCACGGTCGACCGGGCGATCGACAAGGACACCGAGCTCCACCCCCTCGTGCGCTGGCAGTACCGGGGCGGGGTGCCCGAGGCGGACCGGCGGGCGTTCCTGTTCACCAACGTCGTCGACGCCCGGGGCCGGTCCTACCAGAACCCGGTGCTCGTGGGCGCCCTGGCGGCCACCCCGGCGGTCTACGCCGTGGGCCTGGACACCCCCCTGGACGACGTCGGGGCCCGGTGGGCCCGGGCGCTGGCGGCCCCGGTCGACCCCGTGGTGGTGGACGGCGGCCCGGTCCAGGAGGTGGTCCACGAGGGCGGCGAGGGGGGCGGCTTCGACACGATGCCCATCCCCATCTCCACCCCGGGCTTCGACAACGCCCCCTACCTCACCGGGGCGCACGCGGTGACCCGGTCGCCGGTGGACGGGGTGGGCAACGTCGGCCACTACCGGGGCCAGGTGAAGAGCCCCACCACCTGTGGGGTGTTCTTCACCGCGGCGGCCAAGCACGGCTACCGCCACTGGGCCGAGGCACGGGACCTCGGCAGACCCCTGGAGCTCGCCTTCGTGGTCGGCGCCCCCCCGGCGGTGTCCTACGCCGCGGTGAGCCAGGTCCCCTACGGCACCGACGAGTACGCCGTCGCCGGGGGCCTCGCCGGGGAGCCGATCGAGCTGGTGGCCGCCCGGACCGTGGACCTGCAGGTGCCGGCCGACGCCGAGATCGTCATCGAGGGGGTGGTCCACACCGACCGGGTGGAGCCCGAGGGCCCCTTCGGGGAGTCGCACGGCTACGTCCACCCCCGCTCGCTCAGCCCGGTGTTCGAGATCACCTGCGTCACCCACCGCCGGGAGTACCGGTGGACCTCGTTCATCAGCCAGGTCACCCCGAGCGAGTCCAGCGTCATCAAGAAGGTCAGCCTCGAGCCGATGCTGTTGTCCTTCCTGGCCGACACCCTCGGGATCGAGGGGGTGTCCCGGGTGGTGGCCCACGAGCCCCTGACCAACCTGCGCAAGGTGCTCTTCGTCGTCTTCGACCAGCCACGGCGGACCGAGGTCTGGCGTGCCCTCAAGGCCGTGGCGGCCTACCGGGGCGAGATCGGCAAGATCGTGGTGGCCGTGGACGGCGACGTGGACCCCCACAACCCGGACGCGGTGTGGTGGGCGATGGCCTACCGGGCCCGCCCCCACCGGGACGTGCAGATCCTCGAGGGCCAGGCCCGGGGCCACGCGCCCCCCTTCGGGTCCGACGAGGAGGACGCCAACCTGCTGGTGGACGCCACGCTCAAGGACCGGGTGCCACCCATCTCGCTGCCCACCCGCCCCTACATGGAGGCCGCCCGGGCCATCTGGGAGGAGCTCGGCCTGGCTCCCCTCCGCCCCGAGGAGCCCTGGCACGGCTACGTGCTCTCTCCCGAGGAGTGGCCGGCCGAGCTGGCCGAGGAGGCGGCGCTCGCCATTGCGGGCCGCCACTACGAGACCGGCACCAAGCTCGGGGAGCGGTGGCAGCCGTCGTGACTAGTCCCTGCACTACGATGGCCGCCCGGTAGGACGCCGTGTACCCGAGAGCCTTCGCCTATCACCGGGCCGGGTCCGCCGCCGAGGCGGTGGACCGCCTCGCCACCCACGGGGACCGCGCCAGGGTGCTCGCCGGGGGCATGAGCCTGCTCCCCATGATGAAGTACCGCCAGCGCGCCCCCGAGGTCCTCATCGACGTGGGGCGCCTGACCGAGCTCGCCGGGGTGGCCCTCCAGGGCCGGGTCCTCCGGATCGGGGCCACCGCCCGCCACCACGAGCTCGCCGCCTGGCGGGCCGGCCCCGCCCTGGCGATGGTCCCCGAGCTCGCCCGGCGCATCGGCGACCCCCAGGTCCGCAACATGGGCACGGTCGGCGGGGGCCTCGCTGCCGTCGAGCCCACCAGCGACTGGGCAACGGCCCTGCTGGCCTGCCGGGGCGAGGTGGTGGTCCGCCGCGCCGGGGGCGAGCGGCGCATCGCCGCCGACGACCTGTTCCTCGACACCCACCGCAGCGCCCTGGCCCCAGACGAGCTCCTGGTCGAGGCGGCCTTCTCCCTGCCGGCGGGGCGGGTGGGCACCGCACACGCCAAGTTCGAGGCCCGGGCGGCGGCCGCCGCGGTGATGAGCGCGGGGGTGTGCCTG
>DASQQH010000381.1:0-2867 GCA_035643555.1 Acidimicrobiales bacterium
CAGGACCGCCAGTCGCCGACCGGCCTCCACCTCCTCGTCCGGGGATACCGCCACGTGAACGATGACCCCGGGGGAGGGCGCGCGCACCAGGCCCGCGTCGCCCTGGGAGATCCGGTGGGGAAGGCCGTCGACCTCCACCACCGCCTCGCCGTGCTCGACGATGGACACCACTCGGATCGAGCGGCCGGCGACGACCAGGGTCCGCTCGTAGGGAGCCACTAGCGCCGTCTCGGCTTCAACCGTTTGGCCATCCACCGTCAGCTGGTAGCGGCGGGTCCCGATCCGGTAGACGTCGAAGCGGTAGACGGAGCCTTCCAGGCGGAGGTCGACCCGGTGGCCGAAGTCCATGGCGGTGGGGGGCCGCCCACGGGCGGCCGCTGCGAAGAAGTTGGCCCGTCCCAGCTCGTGCTGGGCGTCGTAGGCGTCGATCGCCGTGGCGATGAGGGCCAAGGCCCGCTGCTGGGCCGGCCTGTAGGCGCCGCTCGCCATGAGGCGGTCCAGCCACGAGGTGTCGATCCTGCCGGCCACCACGTCGGGATGCTCGAGGAGGCCGGCGAGGAAGGCCTTGTTGGTGGTCCCGCCACGGATGACCACGGTTGTCTCCGCAAGAGCCCGCAACACCCGGGCCCGCGCCTCCTCCCGGTGCTGGCCCCAGCCGATGACCTTGGCGACCATCGAATCGTAGCCGCCCGGGATCGCGTCCCCCTGGGCCGTCCCCGTCTCCACGCGTACCCCGGGGCCGCCTGCCCAGGTCAGGTGCTCCACGCGGCCCGGGGCGGGGGCGAAGCCCTGGGCGGGGTCCTCGGCGTTGAGCCGGACCTCGATGGCGTGGCCCCGGACCGGCGGGGGGGACCCCTCCAGCCGGCCGCCCCTGGCCACCTGTAGCTGCAGTTTCACCAGGTCGATGCCGGTGGTGAACTCCGTGACCGGATGCTCCACCTGCAGGCGGGTGTTGACCTCCAGGAACGAGAGGAGGTCCTCCTCGGGCCGGTACAGGAACTCGACCGTCCCGGCTCCCCGGTAGCCGACCGCCTTGGCCAGACTCACGGCGGCCGACTTGATCCGGTCCTCGAGCTCGGCGCTTAAGGCCGTGGACGCCGACTCCTCGACGACCTTCTGGTTGCGCCGCTGGATCGAGCAGTCCCGCACCCCCGGTGCCCAGATCCCCCCCTCACCGTCGGCGATCACCTGCACCTCGACGTGCCGCCCGCCGGGGATGAGCCGTTCCATGAACACGGTGTCGTCGCCGAAGGCGCTGCCTGCCTCCCGGCGGGCACCGTCGAAGCCCTCGGCCAGGGCGGCCTCCTCGTCCACGCGGCGGATCCCCCGCCCACCCCCTCCGGCCATCGCCTTGACCATGAGGGGATAGCCGATCCGGCTGGCGTGCCGACGGGCCTCGTCCAGGCTGGGCACCGGCCCGCCGCTCCAGGGGGCGACCGGGACGCCGGCCCCCTCGGCCAGGCGCTTGGCACCGATCTTGTCCCCAAGTTGGCGCATGACCTCGCCACTGGGTCCGATGAACGTCATGCCCAGGCCTTCGACCAGATCGGCGAAGGCTGGGTCCTCCGAGAGGAAGCCCCACCCCGGCCATACGGCCTCGGCGCCGATGTCACCCAGCGCCCCCGCCAGGCCCTGGTGGTCGAGATAGGGGCTGGTCCCGGTCAGGGACACCGCCTCGTCCGCCTGTCTGACGAACATGGCCCCCCGCTCCTCCTCGGTGCACAAGGCGATGGTGGTGAGCGGGCGCCCGTCCTCGAGCTCCAGCTCCCGTGCCGCCCGGATGAGGCGCATGGCGGCCTCACCCCGGTTGACAATGGCGACTCTGGTGAACATCACTGTCCCTCCTCGTTGCCCCGAGCGCAGGCGATCGCGAATCGGACGTCCTCCGACGTGGTAATGGCCGAGCCAGGGCTCCGGACCCCGACCCTGGGAGACCACATGACGCAGGCCCCCAACCGCCCGGCCCCGAAGCCACAGAAGCGCCACATGGGCCCGCCGATCAGCCGTTCGACCACGGCGTGGCCTCACACCTACCAGTCGACCCCCGGGAAGTGGCTCGACGGGCAGACCGTGGGGCAGCGCCGGTTGATAACGGACAGTCCGAATCCCCCTCCTCGAGTTGTGCGAGCCCCCCGCCACGAACCTACCGCAGGCCACCGCCTCCTCCTGCCATCCCCCGTCCCTGCGGTCGGGCAGGCCTCCTGGTCCGGCTGGCGCCGAGCCCGCCTCGGCCCGCGGGGTCAACCGCCGTTCCGGCCCGACCGCGACCGGCATGACCAGGCGAGACCGGAGCCCTGAGGAGGCCCAGGCGGCAGCAGGGGACGTCGGGCTCCGCCCCGCGGTCGCCGGGATCGTCGACGGCGGGTCCCTTAACCGGTCCTGATTGGTCGTTGAGCGGGAGCGACCGGCCGGCCCTGGGCGCTCGTGCCCACAGCACCGTTCACATCGGCGTCACCCCTGTGCCCGACCCGGCGGCCAAACCCGTCATCGACGTCGTGGTGGAGGTGGACACCAGAGGAGAGGCGTCATACCGCTCGGCGCTAGAGCACGCCGGCTACCGCCCTCCGGGTGCCGGAGCTTGCGCACCGCACGTTTCGCTCTCCAGACGGGAGAGCCATGTCCACCTGTACCGGGCAACAGCCGCGACAGTGGGCGGCCACCTCGGCGTCGGCGACCGGCCGGTGGGTCCATCCCGAGGACCGCAGGGCTGTCGAAGCGATCACGCGGACCCTGGACGCAGGGGCGGGACGCCCCGAACGACTTCGTCGAGGTCAGGGCCGCCGGCGGACACCCCGAGGTTGTCCCGGTCGGCGTGGAAGTTTGAGTGGCGGTCCCCCGCCTGAGGCCTGCCAAGTGGTAGGTGTCGG
>DASQQH010000382.1:0-4729 GCA_035643555.1 Acidimicrobiales bacterium
CTCTCGACGTTGTGCCGACCCGTCATCAGCTGGAGGTAGTCCACCACCACCAGGCCCAGCCCCTCCCGGCTCTTCAGCCGGCGGGCCTTGGCCCGGATGTCCATGACCGTGCTGTTGGGGTTGTCGTCGATGAACAGGGGCGCCTCGCCCAGCCGCCCGATGGCGTGGCTGATCTTGGACCAGTCGGACTCGAGCAGACGGCCCGTGCGCATCCGGGTGGAGTCGACCCGGGCCTCCCCGCACAGGAGGCGCTGGGTGATCTCCAGGTGGCTCATCTCCAGGGAGAAGATCAGCGCCGGCTGGCGACGCTCCATGGCGGCGTGGGCCGCCAGGCCCAGGGCGAAGCTGGTCTTCCCGGCCCCGGGACGGGCGCCCACGATGACCAGGTTGGAGGCCTGGAGCCCGGCCAGGCGCTCGTCGAGGTCGTGGTAGCCGGTGGGCAGGCCCGTGATGGCGTCCCCCCGGTCGTAGAGGGCCTCCAGGCCGTCCAGTGCCTGCCCAAGCAGGTCCCGCAGCGGCAGGAGGGTGTCCACCGACCGGCGCTGGCCCACGTCGAAGACCATGGCCTCGGCCCGGTCCACGGCGGCGGTCACGTCCTCGGGCACGCTGTAGCCGAGCTCGGCGATCTCCCCGGCCACCCCGATGAGCCGGCGCAGCAGGGCGTGCTCCTCGATGATCCGCGCGTAGCTGGCCGCGTTCGACGTGGCGGGGGTACCGGCCTGGAGGGAGATGAGCACGGCCGGTCCCCCGACGGCCTCCAGGAGGCCGGCACGGCGCAGCTCCTCGGCGACGGTGACGGCGTCGGTCGGCTCGCCCTGGCCGTACAGGGCGACCACGGCGTCGAAGACGTGGCCGTGGGCGGGCTTGTAGAAGTCCTCGGCGGTGCAGACCTCCACGGCCGAGGCGATGGCCTCCCGGGACAGGAGCATGGCCCCCAGCAGCGACTCCTCGGCCTCCAGGTTGTGGGGGACGGCGCGCGCGCCGTCGGCGGCCCGGGAGCGACGGGTCTGGAGGGGTTGGACCATGGGTGGCCACCATGTCCCATCTCCCCTGTGAGCCTCCAGGGGATGACCTGTTGATGTTGGGGGGATTTCCGGTGGATGAGGCGCCGACGAGGGGAACACGCGTTCGACTGTACCCCTCGCCGGTGTCGGCCACCGGTCGTCCACGCCGAGGCCGGACGGGGTCGTGGCCCACGCCCGCCGTGCCCCCCCAGGGCGGCCTTCCTAGGAGGAGGCCACCACCTCCACCGTCACCCGGAACTCCACCTCGGGGTGGAGCTTCACGGGGACCTCGTGCACGCCCAGGGTCCGGATGGGGTCGTCGATGGACAGCCGGCGCCGATCCAGCTCGATGCCGGTCTGGTCGGCGACCGCGTCGGTCACGTCGCTCGCCGTGACCGATCCGAACAGCCGCCCGGCGGACCCGGCGCGGGCGGGGATGCGGATCACCGATGGCACCAGGCGCCGGGCGATGGTCTCGGCCCCCTCGCGGGCCCGGGCGTCCTTCACGTCCCGGGCCCGCCGCATCGCCGCCGCCTGGTCGGCGATCCCCCGGGTGGCCACCATGGCCGAGCCCCTGGGGATCAGGTAGTTCCGGGCGTAGCCGTCGGCGACCTCGACGATGTCGCCGCGCTTGCCCAGGCCCCCGACGTCGGCCCGCAGCACGATCCGCACTAGACCGCCTCCCGCGCCGCCGACTCCTCGGTGCCGTTGCCGCCGGCGCCCATCAGGGACTCGGCCTCCTGGGGGTCGGGCACGGGGCCGCCGGTCTCCACCGTGGGCGAGGACCCCCGACCGCCGCCCCGACCCCGGCCTCCTCGCTCGCTCACGGTCCGCTGGCTGTAGGGCAGCAGGGCCAGCTCCCGAGCGGTCTTGATGGCGATGGCCACCTTCCGCTGGTGCTGGGAGCAGTTCCCGCTGACCCGCCGGGCCCGGATCTTGCCCCGATCGCTCATGTACTTGCGGAGCAGGTTGACGTCCTTGTAGTCGATCCAGTCCACGCGGTCGGCGCAGAACACGCAGACCTTCTTCTTGGTCCGCCGGGACGTGTCCCGGGGAGCCCGCCTGCTGCGATCCCGATCGTTGCTCCGTGCCACCTAGAACGGCTCCTCGTCGTAGCCGCCGCCGGCACCGCCGACGCCGGCCGGACGGGAGGTCCCGCCCGAGCCACCGTCGTCGCCGGGTCCGCGGCGGTCGTTCTTCCTCACCTCTGCCGTCGCCCACCGGAGGCTGGGGCCGATCTCGTCGGCCACGACCTCGATCTTCGACCGGCGCTCACCCTCCCCGGTCTCCCAGCTGCGCTGCTCCAGGCGCCCGGTCACGATGACCCGGGATCCCTTGGACAGGCTCTCGCTGGCGTTCTCGGCCATGTCCCGCCAGCACACGATGTCGAAGAACGACGTCGCCTCCTCCCACTCCTGGGTCTGGCGGTTCTGCCAGCGCCGGTTGACGGCGAGGCCGAAGGTGGTGGTGGCCTGGCCCGAGGAGGTGAACCGCAGCTCCGGGTCGCGGGTGATGTTGCCCACCAGGGTGACGGTGTTGCCGTTGGCCATGGGTCTCAGCTCCGTTCGATCACTCAGCCCGCCTCGACCGTCCGACGCCCGCCCGTCTCCGGGCGCGCTCGCCGCCCCGCCGATTCGGGGATCCGGACGATCTTGTAGCGGAGCACGTCGTCAGCAAGGGACAGCACCCGGTCGGCCTCGGCCACCGCGCTGGGCTCGGCACTCGCCTCGAGGAGGACGTAGTAGCCCTCCCACCGGTGGGCCAGCTCATAGGCGAAGCGCCGCCGGCCCCACCGGTCCACCCGTCCGGGGTTGCCGCCCCGGGACCGGATCGCCTCGCTCGCCCGGTCGATGACCGCCCGAATGGCGTCCTCTTCAAGGCCGGCATCGAAGATGATCGTGATCTCGTACGGCCGCACGGAGCGGCTCACCTCCCTCCGGACCCGGCCTGGCGGCTCGGGGCCCCGGCACACGCGGGGCAGGGCTGGTCAGGACCACGCCATGGTAGTCGACACCGACGATCCATCCACCCCCTCAGTATGGCGCGGCGGTGGGTCGCCGACGATGACCCGTCCACCCCTGCCACCGGGTCGCCCCGGGTTGACACGGGCGGGCGAACCAGGGGACGGTCGCGCCGTGGACGGCCGCTGCGACAACTGCACCAGGGAGGACGACGACCTCGTCGCCGTCAACCGGGTCTATGTGACCCCCGAGACCTGGGAGGGTGCTGGGTCGACCACCCGCCTCGACCAGATCGAGCACTGGTGCTTCTCCTGCCGGTCCATGTACCCCCACGAGGTGGTGGGGACCGGCGAGGGCCGCTAGGGGCTCGCCGGGCCGCCGCCCTCAGGCCCGGCGGCGACCCCCCACCGTCGACAGCCGGGCCAGGTGGTTCCAGGAGCACTCGGGGCACACCTCCACCTCGTAGCAGGCGAGCTGGGTCGCCCGGCCCGCCAGCTTGGCCATCTCCTGACGGGAGGTCACGCACCGGCCGCTCGGGGGGAGGCGGGGGCCGAAGACGAAGGAGACGTGGACCACCTTGGACTCGCCGCAGATCGGGCAGTCCTCGCCGGTCGGGTCCCCCACGTGGCGGGCGGCCCGCAGCAGCTCGGGGTGGGCGTCGCAGACGTCCAGGCGCGAGGCCCGCCCGGCCCGGAACTCCCTGACCACGGCGTTGCGAGCCAGCCGGTAGTCGATCTGCCCGGGGAGATCGGTCGGCGTACTCCCCCGCAGGGACTCCGGACGGAAGCTCACCGGGCCAGGCTACCGCTCGGCCCCGGAACGGCAACTCGCCTGGCCCGAGGGCCGATCCCGGAGGCCGCCCGCGCATGGACACCCGCACCCTGCTGTGCCATAGTGGCAATCGATATATCGACCCGATACATCGAGGCATCCATCGGCCAGGCATCCATCGGCCAGGCATCCATCGGCACCGTCGTCGCTGGGTGTGCCGACAGGGTCCACAGCCGCCCCGACCGACACCTCGGCCGGGGTCCGACCATCGACAGGGAGCGTGCCGAGAACGTGCTGGAGCTGGCCATCCTGGGCCTGCTGACGGAGCAGGAGCTGCACGGCTACGAGCTCAAGAAGCGCCTGGCGGACACGCTGGGCCTGCTGGCCAGCGTGTCCTTCGGCTCGCTCTACCCGGCTCTGGCCCGCCTGGAGGAGGCCGGGGCCGTGGTGGCCGTGACCCCCGACACCACCGAGGGCGGGCAGCGCCAGGGGCCCCCCAGCCGCATCCCCATGACCGGGTCCCTCGGCGGCGAGCGGGCCGCCTTCCGCAACTCGCTGTCGGCCGAGGCCGACCGGCCTCCCCCGGGCGGGGAGGACCCGAGCCCCGGGGGCGACACCGGCGCCACCCGGGCGCGCCGGGGCCAGCGGGACCGGCGCCAGCGCAAGGTCTACCGCATCACCGAGGCCGGGGCGGCCCTGTTCGGCGAGCTGCTGGCCGGGCGCGATTTCTCACCCGACGACGACCGCGGCTTCGCCCTCCGCCTGGCCTTCGCCCGACACCTGTCCCCCGACGCCCGCCTCCGCCTCCTCGAGCGACGGCGGGCCGTGCTGGCCCAGCGGCGAGAGCGGGCCATGGCCACCCCCACCGGGGACACCTACCGGGCCGCGCTGGCCCAGCGACGGGTCGAGGCCCTCGACGGGGACATCACCTGGCTCGACCGCCTGGTCGCCGCCGAGCGGGCGCGCTCGACGACCGCCCCCACCGAGGGCCCG
>DASQQH010000383.1:0-2209 GCA_035643555.1 Acidimicrobiales bacterium
GGCCCGCAGATGGCGAGGTTCTCGGCCCGTCCCACCCACTCGAGGGTCCGCAGGGCCCCCTGGGTGGGAAGGGGGATGGAGGAGTCGGCCTCCCGCCAGGAGTCGAAGGTCTTTCCCTGGGGCAGCCCGGCCGCCCGCCGCCTGGTCTCCTTGGTGGCCCGGTCCCGCCCGACCACCTCCTCGGCCAGAAGGACCCGCAGCACTTCTGCCGGGTCCCAGCGCTGGGCCCGGGCCGTCGCTAACACCTCGGGAGCCGCTCTCCGCAGGTAGGGGAGGCGCAGGCGGGCAAGGGCCCGGGCGAGGTCCTCGGGAAGGGCCGGGGGCACAGGCGCCCCGGTAAGCCCCGGGGAGGAGGAATGGTCCTGGTCCCTCATCGCCCGAACCTCCCCCAGGGACCTGTGCCCTCCTGGGCGGAGTAGGCCTCGTCCACCGACACCAGGTCCTCAACGGCCTGGTGGCGGTGGAGGTGGTCAAGGATCGAGGCCAGGTCCTCCTCCTCGAAGCGGGAGGTGAGGGCGCCAAGGCCAAGGGCCCGATCCACCGGGGTCGCCCCGACCAGGGACGCAAGTTCCACCGCTCTTGTCATCTTCGCCCGGATGCGGGCCACCCCGGCCCCACAGGCCTCCCGCAGCCAGCGCTCGGCGCCGTCCCCGAGGGCCAGGAAGGCCCGCTCGGCCTCGTCGGTCGGACGGAGGGGCCGGAGCTTGGGACCCCCGCCCGGGGGGTAGTCGGGGTAGTGCTCGTCGAGGATCCGGGGGTGGCCGGGGGTGGAGAGGCCGTGGCGGTGGATCTCCACCAGCCCGGTGGGCCCCCGGCCCACCACCACCAGCTCCTCGCCCTGCACCCGGCACCAGACCTCCTTGCCCACCCAGGCCCTCGGAACCGAGTAGCGCACCCCGCCCCAGCGGATGGTCTGGTCGTCTCGCACGATGCGGGTCTCGCCCAGGGCGGCCGTGTAGGCCTCGGCGGGGAGGGCGTGCATGCGGGCCCGCTCCTCCACCAGCATCTCGGCCGGGGCCCTGCGGGTCTCGGTGTGGGCCCGGGCGTTGACCTTCTCCCCGAAGGCCGAACAGGCCTCCGCCAGGGCCGAGAAGTCCGGGTAGGCCTCCACCAGGTTGGCCCCGGTGGGCACCAGGTCGGCCTTGGCGATCTTGACGGTTGCCTCCGAGCCGCCCTTGGTCTCTGGGTCGTAGGGCACGCAGGTCTCGATGACCACCCCGTACCAGGCCCCGGTGGCCACCATCTCGGGGTGGCGCACGGGCAGGCCTGCCACCCGGTCGGTGGTGACCACCCGCTCGTTGTCGGTGAGCAGGTAGGTGGGCGCCCTCCCAAAGGCCCGGAGCATGGCGTCGATGCAGGCAACGGTGGTCCCAAGGGTGCGGTCCCAGGTGGGGATCACCACCCGGAACCGGCTCCAGGCCAGCCAGGCGCAGAACAGGGCCGTCGCCCGGCCGCCCACGACCGGGCCGGTGGCCCAGTCGTATTGGGCCCACATGCCAGGCTCTGGTATCCAGGGCCGGTAGGTGCGCCGGCGACCGGCGGTATAGGCCTCCTTGGCAGTTGCCACGGCCCGGCGGGTGGTGCGCTCGTCGCCCTGGAACCCCATGGGCACGAGGTGGTCGCCATGGACCACATCCGCGCGCACCTGGCCCCTGGAGCGCTCGACCAGCTCCTCGATCTTCTCGAGGTAGGGGTCGATGATCCTGGGCCGAGGTGGGCGCCCTTGGGTGTCGCCTCCGGCGTCCCGGATGGCCACGTAGCGGGCCACGGTCTTCGGGTCCGCACCGGCCAGGCGGCCAGCCGAGTGTGCACACTGGGTGAGGTCGAACGCCTCGAGAATCTCCATGATCTGCCTGCCAGACTTGGTCATCGGCCCTCCGGTTGGCTGCTCGTTGGCTTGAGGAACGCCATCGAGGACAGCCCGCCGGGGGGCCGTGGTGGTGGATGGTGTGGACATCTGGTGTCCGTGGACGTGGAGATCTCGTGTCCGTCAAGCGGGAGTTTCTTGTCCGCCTACGTGGAGTATGAGCTGTCCGTTCTCAAGAAGGTCACCGCCAACATCGACTACCACTGCGAGTACGACCGACACTTCTACTCCGTCCCCTACCGCCTGGCCCGCCAGCGTCTGGACCTGCGGGCAAGCGCCACCACCGTGGAGGTGTACAAGGCCGGCAGGAGGGTGGCCTCCCACCCCCGGGAGCACGGGCGC
>DASQQH010000384.1:0-2480 GCA_035643555.1 Acidimicrobiales bacterium
CCGTGGGAGGTGGCGGCGTCCACGGCCACCACCGCCGGCAGCAACCGCTGCACCATGGCCCAGACACCGGGGCCGACCCGCACCGCCGCGCTGGTCTGGGTCGTTCCCGCCGCCACCGCCTCCGCCGAGGATCCCTCGCCGGCCCCCTGGAGGCCCGATCCGGTGGTGCTGACCACCGACGTGGTGCCCAGCTGGGGTCGGGCCGCCGCATAGACGAGCAGGGCCGCCGCCAGGGCGCCGACGGCGCCGGTCGCCAGGGCGATCCCGAGGAACCGGCTCCTCGGCGGTGCGTGGGGGCGCCTGTGGCGCCAGGCCCGGTGGCCGCCGGGCCCCCCGGGACCGGTCGACGGGGCCTGCCGGGCCAGCTCCGAGGGGTGACGCCACAGTCGGTCCTGGGGATCGGGGACCGGGCGATGGGTCTCATCGCCGCCCTCGTCGTCATCATCGAACTCTGCGCCTTCCCAGGCGACCACATCCCGAGCCTACCGAGGCCTCGACGGTGAACGAGGTCACCCGGGAGGAGCTATCGGGTGCCCAGCGCGGGGGACATTGGGTCACTACTATGCGACCGTGGAGCCTCCCGCCGGCGCCGACGACTGGATCGCCATCACGACCCAGCCGCTGCCGGTGACCCTGGCCACCGGCTGGGTCGTCCGGCCCGACTGTGGTGGCGTGGTGGTCTTCGTGGGCACGGTGCGCGACCATGCCGAAGGGCGCCCGGGGGTGGTGAGCCTCGAGTACGAGGCCTACCTCGAGCAGGCCGAGCCGAGGCTGGCCGAGGTGGCCGCCTCGACCCGGTCCCGGTGGCCCGAGCTCGGCCGTCTGGGGCTGCTGCACCGGGTGGGCCTCCTCGAGGTCGAGGAGGCCTCGGTGGTGGTCGTGGCGTCGGCCCCGCACCGCGCCAGCGCCTTCGAGGCCGCCCGGTACGCGATCGACACGCTCAAGGAGACGGTGCCGATCTGGAAGCGGGAGACCTGGGCCGAGGGCAGCGACTGGGCCACCGGGGCGAAAGAGCTTCGCCAGGTGCACCGGGGGGCCGATCAGCTACAGTGAGAGCGCGACAGGGGCCTCGGCCAAGGGACCGGGGTGAGCAGAGGGGGGGGATCTGACGTGGCCCGGGACCTGGCCATCGACCTCGGCACGGCGAACACGCTCGTGTACGCACGCCGACGAGGGGTCGTGCTCAACGAGCCGACCGTCATCGCGCTCAACTCCAGGACCCAGGAGGTCCTGGCCATGGGCCACGACGCCTGGCAGATGATCGGCCGGACCCCCGGCTACATCGTCGCCGTCCGACCGTTGCGCCAGGGGGCGATCACCGACTTCGACGTCACCCAGCGCATGATCCGCCTGCTCCTGCAACGCGCCGGGCTGTCCAAGTTCAACCGGCCGCGGGTGCTGATCTGTGTCCCCTCCGCCATCACCGAGGTCGAGCGCCGGGCCGTGGAAGAGGCGGCCAGGCGGGCCGGATCGGGTGGGGTGTACCTCATCGATCAGCCGCTGGCCGCCGCCATCGGGGCCGGGCTCCCCGTCGAGGAGCCGGTTGGCAACATGGTGGTCGACGTGGGCGGGGGGACGACCGAGACCGCGGTGATCGCCCTGGGGGCGGTGGTCTCGACCCAGGCGGTGCGGATCGGGAGCTTCGACATCGACGTCGCCATCCAGGGCCATGTCCGCCGGGAGTACGGGATCGCCATCGGCGAGCGTCGGGCGGAGGAGATCAAGCTCGCCGTCGGGTCAGGGTATCCCGGTGACGAGACCAAGGCCGAGGTCCGGGGGCGTGATCTCATGTCGGGGCTGCCCAAGACGGTCACCCTGTCGCCCGGGGAGGTCCGGGAGGCGATCGAGGAGCAGGTGGGGGCCATTGTCGACGCCGTGCTGCGGTGTCTGGCCCAGGCGCCTGCCGAGCTGGCCAGGACCTGCTCGTCCAGGGCATCCACCTGGTCGGGGGAGGCAGCCTCCTCAAGGGCCTGGACCGCCGCCTGGCCGAGGAGACGGCCCTGCCCGTCCACCGGGTGGAGACACCCCTGGAGACCGTGGTCCTGGGCGCCGGTCGGTGCCTCGAGTCCCCTGAGGCCCTGCAGGCCATCACCGGCGCCCGTCGGTAGTCACCGGCGTCACCGCCGCCTCGAGCGGCCTCGGTGGCCCCTGGCCTCCGGGTTCCCGGCGGGCGGGTGGCGCACCGTTCCCCGGGCGTTTCCCCGACCCGCCGCCGGGGCGCCGGCGGCGACCGTGGCCGCCCGAGCCCCCCCGGTGGGCCGCCTGGCACGAGGGGGGCGTGGCCCCACCGGGGCGACCACGTCCTGGAGCCGGTCCCGCTCCCGGCAGCGGCCGAGGGGCCCGTGCCCGACCGTCGCTAGGAGGGCGCTGAAGTAATCGCCGCTCGGAACTCGCGTGGGGCCAGGCGGGTGAGGGAGAATCACACCTATGGGATTAGGTCGTGCCCCCACCCAGCAGTGCTTCCAGCACCCCCGCCAGCT
>DASQQH010000385.1:0-2472 GCA_035643555.1 Acidimicrobiales bacterium
GGGCGCCCCGGCCTGCCAGGCCAGCCGACCGGCCTCCTCCAGGACCCTCGCCTCCCCCCGTCCGAGGTCGGGCCCGCCCAGCAGGGCGTGGTCGGCCGCCGCCTGGACGTCCCCACGCCCGGCGAGGAGGGCGAACGCCCGCCGGTGCAGGCGGGCCCGGCGGGCGGGGGCCAGGGCCCGGTAGACGCCGGAGGCGAACAGGGGATGGACGAAGGCCAGGGTGCCCTCCGCCTCGCCGGGGACCACGAGCCCCGTGGCGAGCAGCTCGTCGACCGCCGACTCCGCCCCGGCCTGATCCAGCCCGGCCACCGAGACCGCGTCCGCGTCGGCGAAGGTGGTCCCCAGCACGGCGGCTGCCCGGGCGCAGCGGTGACCGTCCCGGGACAGCCCGGCGAACCGGGCGAGGAGCGTGGCGTCGACGACCGGCGCCATCGGGCCCTCGAGGTCGGACAGCGGCGCCCCCTGCGCCCGGGCCAGGACCATCTGTTCCAGCAGCAGCGGGTTCCCCCCGGTCAGGCGCCAGGTCCGCCCCACCGCCTCGGCCCCGGTCCCAGACCCCAGACGGGCCCGCAGCAGCCCGCCGGTCGCTTCCTCGCTGAGGGGTGTCAGCCGCACCAGCGTCACCCTCGGCTCCTCGGCCAGCCTGGCCGCCACCGCGGCCGCCTCCCCCGGCCACGGCCGCAACGTCGCCACGACGGCCAGCGAGGACCCCGGGAGCCGCCGGCACAGATACGACACCGCCGCCAGCGAGTCCGGGTCGGCCCAGTGCAGGTCCTCGAGGACGACCAGGGTGGGGCGACCTGCCCCCCCGAGGGCGGCCCGCACCCCGGCGAGGCGGGCGGCTCGCACGTCCATCGCAGCCCCCCGGGCGGCCCCCGCCTGGAGCGGGTCCGGGACCCCCAGGCGGTGCAACGCCTGGCTCACCACCCCGAAGGCCACCCCCGCCTCGACCGGGTCACCCCGTCCGACCCCCAGGCGGAACGTCCCGGCGGCCATCCCCATCGCCCGCCGACACACGGCGGTCTTGCCCAGGCCCGCCTCCCCGACCACCAGGAGCGCCCCCCCGCCGCCGGCCGCCGCGCTGGCCAGCAGCCGCCCCACGGCCCCGATCACCCCGTCCCGCTCGACCAGGCCCGGGGTGGCCTCACCGCGGAGCGCGGGAAGGTCGCCACCACTCGTGGCAACCCCCCTTGTCATGATCCCCAGCGTACCGGGAGGCCCCGGGTGGGGCCCGACGACGCGCTCCGGGCGCTGCCGGTCACTCCCCCCGGGGGGGCGCGGGGTCCCGGGGGAGCTCTTCGGCCCCGACCTGGCCGTTGCCCCCGTCGGCGGCGGCCCGGCCGTGCGCCCCGTTGGCCTGGGGCGGCGCCGGGGAGGGGGCGGCCACCCGCCGGGCGTGGCCGGGCCACCAGAACCGGTGGCCCTCCAGGGCGGACAGCGCCGACACCAGGAGCGGCGCCACGCCGAAGGCGGCGAGGAGGATGCCCACCGACACGGCGAAGCCCAGCTCGGTCAGGTTGGCGATACCGGCCAGGGTGAGCGAGGCGAAGGTCCCGGCGAGGATGATTCCCGCCGCGGCCACCGTGGGCGCGTCATTGGTGATGGCGGCCCGGGCGGCGTCCCTGGGGAGGAACCCGCCCAGGTACTCCTCCCGCAGGCGCGAGGACAGGAGGATGTTGTAGTCGGTGCCGATGGCGACGACGAACAGGTAGATGACGATGGGCAGGGTGAAGTCGATGCCCGACCGGCCGGCGCCCTCCAGGAACACCAGCGACGTCGCCCCGAGGGTGGCCGCGACGGTGAGGCCCACGCACACCAACAGGTTCACCGGCGCCAGCACGGCCTCCAGCAGGGCGCCCAGGATGAGGGCGATGATGCCGAAGGCGACGGGGAACACCACCTTCATGGAGGCGTGCAGGGCCTGGCGCACGTTGGCCAGGGTGGCGGTCTGGCCGCCCACCAGCACCCGGTTACCCCCCGCCGCGGCCTGCGCCCTGGCGGGCAGCGGGCCTCCGACCAGGTCCAGGGCCGCGTTCGAGTACGGGTTGTCGGCCAGCACCACGCTGATCAGCGCCGTCCTGGCGTCGGCGCTCAGCTGGGGTGGGGCGACCCCGGCCACCCCCGGGGTCGAGGACAGGGTGGCGGTGACCCCGCCCAGCGACGCCTGGCTCAGGGGGGCGGCGCCGGTCACGTAGACCTGGGTGGGGGCCAGGGCCCCCGGCGGGAAGCCGGTGAGGAGGGTGTTGTAGGCCTGCTGGGAGGGCGTGGAGGCGGGCAGCTCGCTCAGGGTGTTGTAGGTGGGCGTGTAGGAGATCGAGCCCACCGCCAGGCCCACCAGGACCGTGCCGACCACCGCGGCCACGGCGCCGGGGTGGCGGGCGACGAGGCGGGCCTCCTTGCCCACCTGGGTCCCCCGCCCCGGCCGGCCCGGCCCGAGTGGCCAGAAGAGGTGCCGCCCCAGGATGGCGAAGA
>DASQQH010000386.1:0-5021 GCA_035643555.1 Acidimicrobiales bacterium
GTGCGGGACCCGGATGGCGCGCCGGCGCGCATCGTGGAGGAGGGCGACGCCAGCGACGACGAGCGGGCCACCGACGAGGTCAACACGTCCATCTACTGCTTCCGCCACGAGCTGCTGGCGCCAGCGCTCCGCCGCCTCAGCCCGGTGAACGCCCAGGGCGAGTACTACCTCACCGACGTGGTGGCGGTCCTCCACGACGCGGGACACCGGGTGGCGGCCATGGCGATCGACGACCCCGGGGAGGTGGCCGGCGTGAACGACCGGGCACAGCTCGCCGAGGCGGAGGCCGGCCTGCGGTCGAGGACCAACGCGGCCTGGATGCGTCAGGGAGTGACCATGGTCGATCCGTCGTCGACCTACGTCGACGTCTCGGTGCGCCTGGAGCCCGACGTCACCCTGTTCCCCGGGACGATCCTCACCGGCGATACCCTGGTGAGGGCAGGCGCGGAGGTCGGTCCGGACTGCTCTCTCGCCGACACGTCGGTGGGTGCGGGGGCAGTGGTGGTCCGCACCGAGGCCCGGCTCGCCGAGATCGGCCGGGGAGCCCGGGTGGGGCCCTTCGCGGTGCTGGAGGCGGGCTCGCGGGTGGCGCCGGGGGTCGTCACCGGGCCATTCTTCCGGGGCAGGAGCGCCACCGACGGTCTTGCCGGGGTCGAACCCGGAGGATCGTAGGCCTCGCTCACACCCGACAGTCAACCCACAGAGGCGAGGGTCCGATGGAGCTGGTAACCAAGAAGCGTCTGGAGTTCTACGCCGGTCGGTCCCACCCGGCCCTGGCCCAGGACGTTGCCGACCATCTGGGGATCACACAGGGCACGCCAAACCTTCGCCGCTTCCCCAACAGCGAGGTCCACTGCCAGTTCCGGGAGTCGGTCCGGGGCTCGGACGTGTTCATCTTCCAGACCCATGTGCCCCCCGTGAACGACTCGATCCTGGAGCAGTGCATCATGATCGACGCCGCCAAGCGGGCCTCGGCCAGGCGGATCACCGCGGTGGCCCCCTACCTGGGCTACTCCCGCCAGGACCGCAAGGCGTCGGGGCGGGAGCCGATCTCGGCCAAGCTGGTGACGGACATGCTCACCGCGGCCGGTGCCGACAGGATCGTCAGCGTCGACCTCCACTCGAGCCAGATCCAGGGGTTCTTCGATGGGCCCGTCGACCACCTGACCGCCCTCCCCGTGCTGATCGGCCACCTGCGGGCGCTGGAGTTGGAGGACCCGGTCGTCGTCGCCCCCGACGCGGGGCGGATCAAGGTGGCCGAGCGGTTCAGCCAGTACCTGGGCTGGGACCTGGCCTTCGTGTACAAGCGGCGCCCCAAGGGCCAGCCCGAGCATGTGGAGGCCCTGGACGTCATCGGCAACATCGCCGGGCGGTCCTGTGTGCTCATCGACGACATCATCGACACCGCGGGCACGATCTGCGCCGCCGCCGACCTGCTCCTCGAGCGGGGTGCGTCGGAGGTGCGGGCGGCCGCCACCCATGCCGTGCTCTCGGACCCCGCCGTGGACCGACTCAAGAACTCCTCGCTGGCCAGGGTGGCGCTGACCGACACCTTGCCGGTCCCCGAGGAGAAGCGCTTCGACGCCCTGGAGGTGCTCTCGGTCGCCGGGGTCATCGCCGACGCCATCCAGGCGGTGTTCGCCGACACGTCGGTGTCGGAGATCTTCGGGGGGGACAACCAGGTCTGACCGGCCCCTACCGCCCTCCGGTCGGGTCACCCGCCGGGCCGGGGCCGCCGGGTCCTCGCCGCCGCCTAGACTGCTGGGCCGTCCCAGCAGCGCCCCTGCCCCGGAGGGATCCCCACCATGCCCGAGACCACCCTGGTCGCCCGAGCCGGCCGGTCCACCGGCACCCGCGGCTCGCGCCGGCTGCGAACGACGGGCGAGGTGCCCGGTGTCATCTACGGCCACGGGGTCACACCCACCCCAATCTCGGTGGATGGCCGCCAGCTGCGGGCCGCCCTGTCGGGGCCCTCGGGCACCAACGCCCTGCTGGCCCTCAGGGTCGACGGCACCACCCACCTGACCATGGCCTGGGAGCTCCAGCGGCACCCGGTGCGGGGGACCCTCCAGCACGTCGATTTCCTGGTGGTGCGCCGCGACCAGGTGGTGGAGGTCGACGTCCCGGTGGTCCTGACCGGGGAGGCCGAGGCGGTCCAGCGGGCCGACGGGATGGTCGAGCAGCTGGTCTTCAGCCTGTCGGTGCGCGCCGTGCCCTCCGGGATCCCCGAGGGGATCGAGGTCGACGTGACGGCGCTGGAGATCGGGGAGGCGATCCGGGTGGGCGATCTGACCCTGCCGGCGGGGGTCGCCACTGACACCGACCCCGAGCGGACCCTGGTCGTGGGCCACCCGCCCCAGGTGTCGGCTGCGGACCTGGGCGAGGAGCCGGCCGAGGCCGAGGCCGAGGAGGTGAGCCCCGCGGCCGAGGCCGGCCAGGACGGGGCATCGGGGACCGAGGCCGACGAGGGCTGAGCTGGCCCGGTCTCGAATCGGCGCCGCCGCCGACCTGCTCGTGGTGGGCCTGGGGAACCCCGGTGCCCGCTATGAGGGCACCCGCCACAATGTGGGGGCGGAGGTGGTCGGGCGCCTGGCCGCCCGCCACGGTGGCCGCCTGCGTGCCAGCCGGGCGACCCGGTCCCTGTCGGCCGAGGTCCGGGTGGAGGGGCGCCGTCTGGCGCTGGGGTTCCCCCAGACCTTCATGAACGACTCCGGCCTCGCCGTCGCCGCCCTCGTCCGCCGGTACGGGGTCGAGGACCTCAGCCGCCTGGTCGTGGTCCACGACGAGCTGGACCTGCCCGTCGGCCGGGTCAAGGTGAAGGAGGGGGGCGGCACCGCCGGCCACAACGGCCTCCGCTCCATCCAGGCCCACCTCCACGGCAACGGCTTCGTCCGGGTCCGGATCGGGATCGGCAAGCCCCCTGGCCGCGAGCAGGGGGTGGACCACGTGCTGCACCGCCCTCGAGCGGCCGAGCGCCGGGAGCTGGACGTCGGGGTGGAGGAGGCGGCCGACGCGGTGGAGGCCATCCTGGCCGAGGGGCCGGGGGTGGCGATGACCCGCTACAACGTCGTCCCGTGAGCACCGCCGGTCGCCGTACCGCGGCCCGCGCCCAATAGCCTGGGACCACCGTGGGTCTGGGCTCGTTGCCGTCGCTGCTTCGGGATGAGCGCGACCTCACCCGCCTCGTCGGCCAGGCCAACGCCGCCGTGGCGGTACCCGAGCCGGCCCGAGCGTTCGTCGTGGCCGGCCTGTCCCACCTGTCGGACCGGGCGCCCATCCTGGTGATCACCCCCTCGGGCAGCGACGCCGAGCGGCTGGCCCACGATCTGGGGGCATGGCTGGGCCGTGAGCAGGTCGCCACCTTCCCGGCCTGGGAGACCCTGCCCTTCGAGCGGATGAGCCCGAGCGTGGAGGTCATGGGGCGTCGGCTGCGGGTGCTGTGGCACCTGCGGGGGGGTGCCACACGGGGCGCCGATGGGGAGGCGTCCCCCCTGCGGGTGGTGGTCGCCCCGGTCAAGGCCCTGGTCCAGCGGCTGGGACCGGCGGTGCCCCGGCTGGCCCCGGTGGTGGTGCGCCCGGGCGACGTCCTCGACCCCGAGGAGCTGGTGGCGGCACTGGTGGCGACGGGCTACCGCAGGGAGTACCAGGTGGAGCACCGTGGGGAGGTCGCGGTGCGGGGCGGCATCGTCGACGTGTTCCCCTCCACGGCCGAGGCGCCGGTGCGCATCGACCTGTGGGGCGACGAGGTCGACCGGCTCACCGAGTTCGACCCGGGGGACCAGCGATCCGTGGCCGACCTCGAGGTCACCGAGATCCACGGGTGCCGGGAGCTGGTGCCCACCGACGAGGTGCGGGCCCGGGCCCGGGAGCTGGTGGCGACCCAGCCCTGGGGCCGGGAGCAGTGGGAGCGCCTGGCCGAGGGACTGTCCTTCGACGGGATGGAGTCCTGGCTGCCCTGGCTGGTGGGGACCGACCAGGTGCTCCCGGACCTGTTGGGGTCCCAGGCCCAGATCGTGGTGGTGGAGCCCCGCCGCATGCGTGACCGCGCCGCCGAGCTGGTCGCCGAGGAGCGGGCCCTGGCCGCCACCCTGGCCCAGACCTGGGGCGTGGTGGACCACGAGGACTTCCCCCCGCTGCACCTCGACTTCGACCGCCTCCTGGCCCAGACCGAGGCGCCGGTGTGGTCGATGGTGTCCACGGCCGAGGGGCCCGAGATGCCCGCGGTGGACGCGTCGCGCTGGGATCCGGTGGTGGGCGACGGGTCCCACCTGGCCAAGCGCGTCGGCGAGCTGGTGGCGGACGGGTGGCGGGTGACCGTCTGCGCCGACGGCGAGGGAAGTGCGGCCCGACTGGCCGGCGTCCTCGGGGACCACGGTCTGGCCGCGCCGGTGCTCTCGGCGCCGGGGTCGAGGGAACTGCTGGCCCCGGGGCTCCGGGTGGTGGTCGAGCCTCTGGAGCGGGGGTTCCTCCTCCCGGGGGTCAAGCTGGCCGTGCTGGCCGAGTCCGACGTGACCGGCCGGCGGCGGGCCCACCGGCGGGCCCGTCCGAGGGCGCGCCGCAGTGAGGGGTTCTTCGACGACCTGGCGCCGGGGGACTACGTCGTCCACCACACCCACGGCGTGGGGCGGTACGGGGGCATGGTCACCCGGGCGATCGGGGGTGCCGAGCGGGACTATCTCCTGCTCGAGTACCGGGGCGGGGACAAGCTCTACGTTCCTTCTGACCAGATCGACGCGATCACCCCCTACAGCGGGGGCGAGTCGCCGAGCCTCAACCGGTTGGGCGGCTCGGAGTGGGGCCGGACCAAGGCCAAGGTCCGCTCGGCGGTCCGGGAGATCGCCCAGGAGCTCGTCGTGTTGTACCGCGCCAGGGTGACTTCCCCGGGCTACGCCTACCCGGGTGACACGCCCTGGCAGCGGGAGCTCGAGGAGGCCTTTCCCTACACCGAGACCCCCGACCAGGCCAAGGTGATCGACGAGGTCAAGGCGGACATGGAACAGGCCGTGCCCATGGACCGCCTG
>DASQQH010000387.1:0-2216 GCA_035643555.1 Acidimicrobiales bacterium
GCGGTGGCGCAGCTGCAGCCGCTGAGCGCCGCTGGGGCAAGCGTGGGGGGAGAGAGGGCATTCAGCGGAACTGGTGTCGATGCGTGGCCTGTGGGGCCGAACTCGGGGGGCACGACCGCTTCTGTTCCTCCTGCGGTACGCCCACTGCCACCCCGTCGCCTCCCGTCGCCACGCCCCGCTGCGGGAACGGCCATCCGCCCACCGACGGGCAGGGATGGGCCCCGTTCTGCCAGCGGTGCGGGGCCCCTGTGCGAGCCCGCTGTCCCGAGGGCCACCTGGTGCGGCCCTGCCGGTTCTGCCCGCTCTGCGGTCGGAGGATGCTGGCGGTCGAGCTGCCAGCCGGCGACGGGCCGACCCCGCCACCTGGGGGCCGCGCCAGGAGCCGGGAGACGCCCGGCGACCCCGGACCCGAGACCCGGGAGACCCCGACGGCCATCCCCACCGCCGCCCGCCCCGGCGGTGCGGGCCCCGCCCGATGGCCCGGTGGGCTGCCGCGGCCAGGGGACCCACCGATCGTCGGGGGTGCCCGGGGCCAGCGCCCCGTCCTCCCGGCCCCCGTGGGTGACGGCCTGCTCGCCGACCCCGTCCCCCACCCCCCCCAGCCGGTTCCGACCCCGGCATCGGCCCAACCCCCCCACCAGACGCCGGGCCCGTTCGGACAGCGGCCCCGCCCGCCCCGGTGGCTGTCCGGCGCCATCGTCGTGGCGGCGGTGGCCCTGGCAGGCGGCCTCGGCTACCTGGTGGACCTCCGTGTGCAGCTGTCCCCCACCCCTGTGGCGGCCGCCGCCGACCTGGGGCCCGCCGACAGCCTCCACGCCCTGCCCGCCGGCGCCAGCCGCCAGAGGGTCGCGGCCAAGGAGGCGTTCCAGGTGACCACCTCGGGCTGAGCGCCATGCACCAGGCCGAGGGCGCCCCGCCCTGGCCTGACCCGGCGAGCGATCGTGGGGGGATCTCCCAGCGCCGGCAGTTCCGCCAGCGCGCCACCCCCGGTCGCGCCCGCCGGTCGCCCTCCTCACCGACCTCCCTCGGGTCAGTCGCCGCCGCGCCCTGGACCGGGCCCGGTCCGGCTCCCTCCAGGGCGATCTGGCCCGGCGGCCTGTCTGGGCTCGCCGCGGCAGAACGCGGGGGCCTGGGCCAGCCCGACGTCGGCGCCGGCGCCTGGCCTCGACCAGCGGGGCGGACCAGTCCTCCCCAGGGAGCGCCACCAGGCACACCGTGGACCGGGTGTTCCTGCGCCATCGGGCTGCCACCGCCGGCCCGCGCGGCAGGCGCCCGACTCCGGGCCGACCTGGCCCCCGGCCGCCGCCGGGGCTGGCCCGGGGATCTCGACGGCGGCCCAGCGTGGGTGGTCCCGTTCGCCAACGGCACCGGGGCCACGGTCCCGGGCCGACGGTGCTCACCCTGGGGGCGGTCCCCCGAGGGCGCGGTGGGTGTTGGGGCGGCGCTCGGCTGGGCGGGACGCCTCGCCGGTCTGGTGGTCACGCCGGGCCGGTGTGTGCCACGCCCGGCCCTGGCCGGCGCCAGGAGCAGGGAGAGCACCGAGCGCTTTCCCACCAAGTACTTTCTCGCGGTAGTATTAGTGCTGCGCTCGCCAGCGGGCAAGACCGCCTGCGGGCGTCTGCTGGTTTGGGTCCCCCCCTTCCAGCAGGCTCGCTCCCCGTGCCACTCGGCCGGGGAGAGGGCGGCCCCGTGGCCGTGAGGGAGCCCGCCGCGGGTCTCGGGGGAATGGCGCGTTCGGCTGTGGCCCCCCTCGTGCACAGCGGTGGCGGTTGCCGTGCCGGGCCACGTTTCACCGGTATCAGGCGGTGGGCCGGGGAGGCCGCGCTGAAGCTGTTCCCTCGATCGACCCCCCCGGCGACCTGCCTCGGTGCACCTCGTGCCCCGCGGTCCGCCGGCGCCCTCGGGCCGGTCGGCCGCCCCGAGGGCGCCGGATGGCGGCCGTTAGTACCAGACGGTCCGGGTGCGGTGCCGGGGCCGGGCCTTGTAGCGGGGCTGCTGCCCGTCGGACCACAGCCAGTTGTCGACCGTCCGTGCGTCCACCTGGTGGCCGGCCGCCTGGAGGGACGCGACCAGGGCCGCAGCGTACCGGGGAAGGTGGTCCCGGTCGATGCGAACGTGGGCCGCGGTCCGGACCACCGCGTCGCAGCTGATCCTCACCTCGTCCAGGAGGTCGACGACCACGACGCCACAGCCTAGGCACGGGGCGATCCGGTCGC
>DASQQH010000388.1:0-4615 GCA_035643555.1 Acidimicrobiales bacterium
GCCAGGGGATGGCCATGGTGGTCGAGCGCCTCTGAGCACCCTGGCAGCGGCGGCCCCCTGACACCGGCACCCCTGGACCGCCCGCAGGCCGCGTGTCGCTGCTCATAGGGACCTCCGGCTGGCAGTACCGCCACTGGCGAGGCGGGCTCTACCCGGCCGGGTTGCCCCAGCGGCGGTGGCTCGAGCACTACGCCACCCGGTTCCAGACCCTGGAAGCCAACAACCCCTTCTACCGCCTCCCGGAGCGGGAGACCTTCGCCGAGTGGGCCGCACGCACCCCGGACGATTTCGTGGTGGCCCTCAAGATGAGCCGGTATCTCACCCATGTCCGGCGGCTGCGGTCCCCCGAGGAGCCGGTGGGCAGGTTCATGGAGCGGGTGGAGGCCCTGGGCGCCAAGCTGGGGCCGGTCCTCCTCCAGTTGCCGCCCAACCTGCCCGTGGATCTGGCGGCCCTGGGGGCCACCCTGTCCTGCTTCCCTCCCTCGGTACGGGTGGCGGTCGAGGTCCGCCACGGCTCCTGGGCGGTGCCCGAGCTGGCCTCGCTCCTCGCCGAGCGACGGGCGGCCCTGTGCCTCGCCGACCAGGGTGGTCCCAGCTCGCCCCTGTGGCGGACCACCGACTGGGGCTATGTCCGCCTCCACGCCGGGCGAGCCAGCCCGTTCCCCTGTTACGGGCGTCGGGCGCTCGGCACCTGGGCCGAGCGGCTCGCCGCCCGGTGGTCGGCCGACGAGGAGGTCTTCTGCTTTCTCAACAACGACGGCCGGGGGTGCGCGGTCCGCGACGCCCGGTGGCTGGCGCTCGCCGCCCAGCGGACGGGCCTTCGACCCACCAGGGTGCCCGACGCCGACGAGGCGCCGGTCCGGTGAGAGGTGGGTGGGCGCCGGGCGGCGTCAGCCGCCGCTGGCCATCCCGCAGTGGGCCCGGGTGACCCGGCTGCAGGCCCGCATCAGGGTCAGGAACGCCGCCAGGGGTGAGCCGTCCAGCGCCGCGGTGACCGCCGGCAGGTCGTCGTCCCCCCCGAAGGCCTCCCCGAGGCCCACCACCGTGCGTGCTCTGGCCAGCAGGACCGGGTCGACCGTCAGCGAGCCTTCCTCCCAGTGGGCCGCCACCGGGTGGTCGTCCACCAGGCCCTCCAAATGGAACCCCATCAGCGGCGAGGCCCACCCCTGGGGCTCCCCGACCTCGACGGCCTCCGTCGGGAGCTCGGCTTGGGCCGGGGGCTCGTCGACCCCGACGGCCTCCGTCGGGAGCTCAGCGGGGCCCTGGGGCCCCGCCCCACCGGCCGCTGCGGGGGACAGCACCCGCTGGACCACGTCCAGCATGTCCACAGTCGCGCTGGCCTCCGGCTGTGGGGTCCGCACCGTGAGGGCCCGCGCTCGGCGCTCCACGCCCTTCGCACGCAACGTCCCGCTTCGCTCGCACAGCCGGACCGCCGCTTCCACGACCTCGACCGACCGCAGCGAAACGCGACTTACCCGCTGTGCGAGGTGACCCCCCTCGAACAGCACCGCCGATACCTCCCAGGTGTCACGAGACACTCCGGCACACTCCTTCTCCCCTCCGTTGCCCCATGCCTGCCTTCGGTTCCCGACGACACACAAACGAAGGGGCCGTACCACTCCTGTGATCTCTGTGAACTCGAGGGCTGCCTCGACGGTACCAACCCAACAGGACGGTGACAAGGGCCCTCGGCCGCGGTGGGCCCGTGACCCTCGGTGGCCACCGGTGTGCGATCAGGTCGATCTGGGTAGATCCGCCGAAAGGTCGAAAGGCCGCCTAATTGCCGTCGTGGGGGAAACCGAGGGGAGCACCGAGGTCGTGTGCCGTAAGGCGAGCTTCGAGCTACCCGGCCTCTCCAAGAGCGTCCCTGCAGCCCGCCGCCTGGTGGCGGACGAGGCACGGGGATGGGGGGTCGGTGAGGATGTCGTGTACCTGGTGGCGCTGCTCACCAGCGAGCTGACCAGCAACGCCGTGCGCTTCAGCGGCGACGGGATCCGCGTGGAGCTGTGGCTGCACCGGGGGAGCCTCGAGATCTCGGTGGAGGACCGGGCCGGGGGCACGCCCGCCGCCCGCCAGCGGGCCCCCTGGGAGACCTCTGGCCGGGGACTGGAGATCGTCGACACCCTCAGCCAGGACTGGGGGGTGCGTGACCGGCCAGCGGGCAAGACCGTGTGGTCGAGCCTGGCAGTCGCCCTGCCGGAGGGACAGGGCGACTGCCCGGACTGCGCGTGTGAGCCGGAGTCCGGTTGACCACACCGGCCAGCCGCGGTGCCTGCCTGGCACCGCGGCTCACCCCTGCGGGGCGACCCGCCGCATGGCCGACCGGATGGCCTCCAGATCGGCGGTGAGCTCCACCAGGCCCACCTGGTCCTGGTAGACGCCCGCATCCATCTGTGCCTTGATCTCGGGCTCGAGGATGTGCACCACGGGGAGGCCCAACTGGACCCCCGCGAGGGCTCCCGCGTAGGCAGGATCACCCGAGGTGACGGTCTCGGCCGCCACCTCCAGGGACTCCACGTCGGTCGCGCCCAGCACCACCACCAACGCCTCGGTGCCGTGCTCGTCGACCAACGCCTTGATCCGATCCTGGCTCTCGGGGGCCATCGCACCCGCGGCCGTTCAGACGAAGCACTCGGTCTCCACGAAGACCGGCTCGGCGCCGGCGCTCCTGGCGCAGGCGGCGAGGGCGGGCCCGGCCACGCCGTCCCGCTCGCCCAACAGGATCACCCGTTTTCCCCTCAGCTGGGGCATGTCACCACCTCCTTGACGTTTCTGTTGGCTGACTCAACGGTTCGCCCGGGTCACCGCGGGGCTCCCCCGGCGGACCCCTCACCGGCCCCGACCGGGACTTCGCCGTCGGCCAGGGCGGCGACGGCGCGGCGCAGGTCCGCCACCGACACCTCCCCGCCGCTCAGTCGGCCCACCTCCACGCCCTCGGCGAGGAACACGAAGGTGGGCAGGCCCAGCACCCCGTACCGGCGGCAGATGTCCCGCTGTTGGCTGGCATCCACCTTCACCACCCTCACCCGGCCCTCGTAGTCCTCCTCGAGCTCCTCCAGCCGGGGCGTCAGGGCCAGACAGGGTTGACACCGGGGACCCCAGAAGTCGGCCACCACCGCGCCGGTGGCCACGAGGTCGTCGAAGGTCTCGGCGGTCGCGTCACGCGCCATCCGCTCAGCTCCTTTCCACCAGGACCGAGAGGCCGTCGGCCAGCTCGGTCATCCGTCCCAAGAACAGGCTGCCCTTGGCCATGAACAGGGCGCTGTGCAGCTCCCCCGACCCCAACCTGGCCAGGGCATGGGGCAGGAACGGCACTGCCGAGGCCAGGTGACCCTGGGTGGGCGAGAAGCCAGGCATTCCCCGCTCCGCCTCGAAGCGGTCCAGGTCGTGGCGGTCCAGCTCTCCCCGGAGGGCCGCCAGGCCGGCGAGCATCCGGTAGTTGCGGGCGGGAACGTTGCCCGCGCCGGCGGGCTCGGTGACCTCAGGGTCGTGCAGCTCCGTGGCGTAGGCCCCGACGTCGAGCATCTTCATCCCCAACGCGGTGAGCGGCTCCTCCACCAGGTCCCGTAGCAACGCCTGCTGGCCCGAGCCCGAGGCCACCCGGTGGCGGCCCACGGCGTCGAGGCGGAGGGTGCCGGCGCCGGCCGCCGCGGGAGCGACGAGGATGGCCAGCCCGGCCAGGACGTCCTCCAGGACCGGGCCCCCCGAGCGGGCGGCACCGGCGACCTTCATGCCCAGCTTGGCCAGCGAGCCCCCGGCCACCACCACCACGTGGCGGAACACGCCGGCGGCGACCAGGGATCCCGCCACCATCAGGGCATGGAGCGGCCCGGCGCAGAAGGCCTTGACGTCATGGCCCGAGGCGTTCCCACACCCGGCGCCCTCGGCGATCGCCTTTGCCAGGTTCCCCCCGCCCCGCTGGTAACGGTCACCCACGGCCTCCTCGCCACACCCCACCGCCAGCTCGACGCTCGAGGCGGGGAGGTCGACCTGGGCCAGGAGGTGCCGGAGGGCCAGGACCCCGGTGGCCTTGGCAGCCAGGTTCTCCAGCAGGACCGGCGCCGTGAGCGCCTCGTCTTCGCTGTGGGCCGCCCGCATCACCCCGGCCGGATCCCCCTGCCGGTAGAGGACCAGGTCCCGGGGCCCGACCTCGCCCGGGGGACCGTCGAGCTCCACCAGCCCGAATCCGTCGGCGGCCGCCAGCGCTGCGTACAGGCCCTCCTGGTCGACGATGACCCCCCACGGTCCGTGCCGGGCGGGCGCCAGGGGATGCGCCCACCACGGACGGGGGAGCGTCCGGAGCTCCTCGGGCCGGCGGTTGCCGACGAAGACCTGGTGGGGAGGGTAGGCCAGCACCTCGTCGAAGCCCCTGAGGCGCGCCCGGGCCAGCTCCTCGGGGGACCGGGTGGGCTTGGACCCGTACCGGACCAGGTCCCGGGGCCCGACCTCGCCCGGGGGACCGTCGAGCTCCACCAGCCCGAATCCGTCGGCGGCCGCCAGCGCTGCGTACAGGTCGTCCTGGTCGACGATGACCCCCCACGGTCCGTGCCGGGCGGGCGCCAGGGGATGCGCCCACCACGGACGGGGGAGCGTCCGGAGCTCCTCGGGCCGGCGG
>DASQQH010000389.1:0-2646 GCA_035643555.1 Acidimicrobiales bacterium
AGGGCGGCCAGCTCGGGCGACCACCGCCACCGCAGGGGGACCCGGTCCCCCGGCTGCAGGACGATGGGCCGCCGCCAGCGTCGGGTCAGGGTGGCCACCCCGACGCCCGCGGCGACCACGGCCCACAGGGCCACCCCCAGCGCCACGATCACGACCAGCTCCAGGCCGGTCACCAGCCCGGTCATAGTGTCTGACCATACCGGCCCCCGGCCCGGGGTGCCGGTCGGCGAGGCACCTGGCCCTCAGGGGTCCGGCGCGTCCAGGAGCTCCAGGCTCCGTCGGAACAGCGCCTCGAAGAGCTGGCCCTTCCGCCGCAGGGCCCAGCGGGCCACGGTCACCTCCCCCGAGGCCACCGGCCACAGGCGGACCTGGTCCCGCCGCAGCTCGACGTGGACATCCGCCACCACCGAATCATGGGAGCGGTCGAGGGCGTCGGCCACCCGCAGGAGGGCCACCAGGCGGACCACGCGGTGGCGCCACCGGGCGTCCAGGGCGTCGTAGGCCTCGTAGCCGGCCTTGGGGGTGCCCCGCCGGTGGAACCGCCCCAGGCAGGCGAGGACGTTGATCTCGTCGGGGGTGAGGCCCCGCAGCTTGCCGTTGAGGATCAGATAGGCGGTGTGGCGGTCGTGGCCCTCGGTGGACACGTGCTCGCCGATGTCGTGGAGGAGGGCCCCGTAGTGGAGCAGCTCCCGGTCCTGGTCCCCCAGCCGGTGGAGGGACCGGGTGCGGTCGAACAGGGTGACGGCCAGGCGGGCGACGTGGGCGGCGTGCTCGGCCCCGTAGCCGCACCGTCGGCACAGGCTGCGCACCGAGGCCTCCCGGATGGCGCCGGGATCGGATCCCCAGTCGGCGGGATCGTGGGCCCCGATGGCGGTGAGCACCATGCCCTCCCGCAGGGCCCACTCGCTGACGGTGAGCTGGTCGAGGCCGAACAGGTCCATGGCGCACAGCAGCAGGAGCGACCCCGCCGGGATGAGCTCGGCCCGACTGGCCTCGAGACCGGGAAGCCGCCGGCGGTCAGCCGCCGGCAGGGCCAGCAGCCGGTCGTGGACGGCCTCCAGGTCGGCCCGATCCACGGTGAGCTGGTTGACCGAGGCCGGGACCTGCCCGCTGCGGTGGGCGTCGGCCATGCGGGCCAGGGTGCACAGGGTGCCGCTGGACCCGACCAGGGACTTGGGGCCCAGGTCGGCGACCACCCCCGCGAGGCGGCCCAGGGTGGTCGACACCCGCTGGCGGACCCGGTCGACGTCGGCGGGCGAGGGCGGGTCGTCGTGGACCTCGGCGGTCAGCCTGCCCACCCCCAGGCGGACGCTGGTCGCCCAGGTCAGGCCGGTGGCGTCGCCCACCATGATCTCGAGGCTGCCCCCACCCAGGTCCAGGGCCAGGGCGGGGCTGGGCTCGATCACCACGCTGGACCGCAGGGCCCTGAAGATGAGCTCGGCCTCCCGCGCCCCGCTGATGACCTCCACGGGAACGCCCGCCTCGACCTCCAGGCGGTCGATCACCTCGCCGCCGTTGGCGGCCTCCCGCAGGGCCGCGGTGGCCATGGCGGTGAGCTCCTCGGCGCCCGCCGCCTCCGCCAGGGTCCGGAACCCCCCCACCACCTCCACCGCCCGGTCGGCCAGCTCGCCCCCGATGGCCCCTCGCCGGGCCACCTCGTCCCCGAGGCGGAGCATCTCCTTCTCCCGCACCAGGGCCTCGAAGCTCCCGTCGGCGCGCCCCTCGACCACGAGCAGGTGGAACGAGTTGCTCCCGAGGTCCAGGGCGCCGATCCGCATGGAGCCGACGGCTACCGCCCCCGGGGACCGCGGGGCCGGTCCCCTCCCCCGACACCGACGGCGCCGCCCGGCACCCCAGGGCCCCGCCCCCGCCTTGTCCGGGACAGCCCGCCCATCGCCCTCAGGCCCGACGGGTGGCGGCCAGGCTGTCGGGCTCCCGCCGGCGCCGCGCCCGCTCCATCGCCAGCTCCTGGAGCCGACGCTGCACCGAGAACCCCCGGGTCGTGGGCACCCGGGACCAGGTCCCGTCGGGGCCGAGCTCCCAGGAGTTCGTGTCGTCGGCCAGGTTGAGCTCGAGGACCTCGACCAGACGCTCGGCCAGCTCGGGATCCTCGATGGGCACCAGGGCCTCGACCCGGCGGTCCAGGTTGCGCCCCCGCATGTCCGAGGAGCCGATCAGCACCCGGCGGGGCCCGTCCTCGACGCCGCCGAAGGCGAGGATGCGGGAGTGCTCGAGGAAGCGACCGACGATCGAGCGCACCCGGATGTTGTCCGACAGCCCCGGGACCCCCGGGCGCAGCACGCAGATGCCGCGGATGACGAGGTCGATGGGCACCCCGGCGGCCGACGCCTCGTAGAGGGCGTCCACGACGGCGGTGTCGTCCAGGCCGTTGAGCTTCATCACCACCCGCCCGGCGGCGCCGGCGGCCGCCTCGGCCCGGATGAGGTCGATGATCCGGGACCGGACCGACATGGGCGCCAGCACGAGGCGGCGGTAGGTCGAGCGCCGCGAGTAGCCGGTGAGGAAGTTGAACAGGTCGGTCAGGTCGGCGCCCAGGTCCGGGTCCGCCGAGAGCAGCCCCAGGTCCTCGTACTGGCGGGCGGTGACGGAGTTGTAGTTGCCCGTCCCCAGGTGGCAGTAGCGCCG
>DASQQH010000390.1:0-2030 GCA_035643555.1 Acidimicrobiales bacterium
CAAACTGGCTGCCTCGGGACTGTGCCATTCCGACGAGCACCTGGTGACCGGCGACCTGCCGGTGCCCCTGCCGGTCGTCGGTGGTCACGAGGGCGCCGGCGTGGTCGAGGAAGTGGGACCGGGTGTGACCTCCCTGCAGCCGGGCGACCATGTCGTCCTCGGCTTCATCCCGGCCTGCGGACGCTGCCGGTGGTGCTCCATGGGCAAGCAGAACCTCTGCGACCTCGGCGCCCAGCTCCTCGCCGGGGTGGCCATTGCCGACGGGACCCATCGGATCCACGCCCGGGGGCAGGGAGCCGGGACCATGTGCCTGCTGGGCACCTTCTCCCCCTACGTGGTGGTCCACGAGTCCTCGGCGATCAAGATCGACGACGACATCCCCCTGGACAAGGCGGCGCTGGTGGGATGCGGCGTCACCACCGGCTGGGGGTCGTCGGTGTACGCCGCCCAGGTCCAGCCCGGGGAGACCGTGGTGGTCGTCGGGATCGGCGGCGTGGGGGCGAACGCCATCCAGGGCGCCAAGGCCGCCGGCGCCAAGGCCATCGTCGCCGTCGATCCGGTCGAGTTCAAGCGGGAGCAGGCCCAGGGCCTCGGGGCCACCCACGTGGCCAAGGACGTCTACGAGGCGCTGCCCCTGGTGAACGACCTCACCTGGGGCCAGCTCGCCGACAAGGCGATCATCACCGTGGGCGTCCCCGACGGGGACCTGATCGCCCCGGTCATGTCACTGGTGTCCAAGGGGGGACGGGTCGTCTGCACCTCTGTGGCCCCGATGACCCAGATCGACGTCAAGCTCAGCCTGTTCGAGCTGACCCTGTTCCAGAAGGAGCTCCGGGGCTCCATCTTCGGCTCGGCCAACCCCCGGGCCGACATCCCCAAGCTCCTCGGCCTCTACCGGGAGGGCCAACTCGATCTGGACCATCTGGTGACCCGCACGTACCGCCTGGAGGACATCAACGACGGCTACCAGGCCATGCGGGACGGCACGAACATCCGGGGCATGGTCCTCTACGACTGACCGCACCGACCCGGCGCTCCGGCCCCGGGCGCTTCCCGGGCCCGGCCTCGGCTCGCCGTCGTTCGACGTGGCGGGGTTGGCCGCGGCCGTGCGGGGGGCCCTGGTGGGCCGACGCCGGGAGGCCGAGGTGGTCGTGGCCGCCCTGGCGGCCGGCCGCCACGTCCTGCTGGAGGGACCACCCGGCACCGGCAAGTCCAGCCTGCTGCGGGCCCTGGCCCATGCCGCGGGCCTGGAGCTGGTGCTGGTCGAGGGCAATGCCGAGCTGACGCCGGCCCGGCTGGTCGGCCACCACGACCCGAGCCGGGTCCTGTCCGAGGGCTACCAGGCCTCGGGCTTCGTCGACGGCCCCCTGGCCACCGCGCTGCGGGAGGGGTGCCTGCTGTACCTGGAGGAGATCAACCGGATCCCCGAGGAGACCCTCAACCTCTTGCTCATGGTGATGGCGGAGGGCGAGCTCCACGTGCCCCGCCTGGGCCGCATTCGGGCGGCGCCGGGGTTCCGCCTGGTCGCCGCGATGAACCCCTTCGACACGGTGGGCACCGCCCGGATCTCCTCGGCGGTCTACGACCGCACCTGCCGGGTCCTGGTCGACTACCAGGAGGCGGCGGAGGAGACGACGATCCTCCGTCGGGAGGTGGCCCGCCACGACACCGCAGGTGGTCACCAGGCGCCTCCGCCGAGCGGCGGGCAGGCCCTCGACCCGGCCTGGATGGCCCGGGTGGTCGAGCTGGTCCGACGCACCCGGGACCATCCCGACGTGCGCATCGGGTCCTCGGTACGGGGCGCGGTCGATCTGGTCCTGGTGGCCTGCTCCCTCGCCCGGGTCCGGGGGTGCCGACCCGAGGACCCCGAGGCGTCCCTCGACGCCGCCCTGGCCGCCCTGTCCGGTCGGATCCGCCTGGAGGAGGGCGCCACCGCCCGGGCGGAGGACATCGTGCGGGCGCTGTGGGAGGAGGTCCTCGGCCCCGGCGGACCCCGTGGGCCCGAGGACCCCCCGAGCCCCGGGCCCGGT
>DASQQH010000391.1:0-2736 GCA_035643555.1 Acidimicrobiales bacterium
GACCCCGCGACGCACCGGCGTGGCCCCAGGCCGTCGGTGATCAGGCGTCATCCCCGCGGAGACGGCACAACCCTGGGATGGAACCGCCTGTCGCGACCGTCCTCACGGCTCGTCGGAGGCCGAGCGTCGGCGACAAGGAGGCCAACACGCCTGCGAGACCGACCCCAGGGGGCGCGGTGCGACCGGCTTCAGGGGCCCGTCTATGTCCATTCAGCACGTCCGCTGAGGTCCGAGCGAGTCGAACCCGTGCTGGCCAACCCCTGCCGGTGCGCCCCAGGACGGAGATGGTCCGGCGCCGGTGCGCGCTCTCGGATCCGGCCGTCGCCCTCTCCCCCCAGCTCGTCCACCCGCCGGGGGAAGCCGGGGGCCATGGCCACGCCGGGACATCCAGGAGACCGAGGCCAAGGTTGTGCCGCGCTGAGCACCGAGGCGAACCCCTGGGCACCGGGACCGCAGGATCCACACCGGGAGCAAGGTCAGCCATCGACGCCCAGCTGCTCGGAGCACACGTCGGCGATCTGGCGGTGAGTGGAGAACCACACGCCGGCGTGGGAGGCGACATACTCGAGCAGCTCGGCGAGCACGGCCAGGCGCGACCGGTGGCCGATCACGTGTGGATGCATCGTCAGCTGGAAGAGACCGCCGTCGGCGTATGCCGCCTCGAACTCGTCGATCCAGGGCCGCAGCAGGTCCCGCGGCGCCGGCCACGGCCGGACGCCGCTGCGGCGGTCCATCGTCAGATAGGGGGCGTCGTCCCGGATCCACTCCACCGGTATCTCGACGATGCCGGTTTTCGCCCCGTTGCAGAGAATCTCGTAGGGCTCGTCGTCGGCCATGAGGGACGAGTCATAGATGAGACCGAGCTCGGCGATGAGCTCCAGGGTGTGGTCGGAGACGTCCCACGACGGGGTACGAATGCCGACCGGTCGCTCTCCGCTCGCGCCCTCCAGGACGTCGGCGCTGCGATGCAACAGGTCTCGCTCTGGCTCTCTTGGGACCTCCGTGTTCCATTCGTGGATCCAGCCGTGCAGACCCACCTCATGTCCGGCCGTGGCGTAGCTCTTGACCTCCTCGGGGTGAAGCAGGGCCGACACCGCCGGCACGAAGAACGAGGCAGGCACCTGGTGGCGTTCGAGCAGGTCGAGGACCCCTCGGGCGCCGACGCGTGACCCGTACTCGCCTTGGGACAAGCGGCCCGGGTGGGTGTCGCCCGTCCGCAGCGCCGTGGTCTCGTGGTCGGCGTCGAAGGAGATGGCGACAGCAACCCGAGTCCCGCCGGGCCAACTCGGGGGCGTGAGGTTGCGCCCTGCTCGTACCTGATCGACCGCTGCCCGCCATCGAGGGTCCGGCCACTGCCAAGGATGGTCCGTCACGGGGTCAGCCTGTCACGGAACGGTTCAGTCAAGGCAGGTGGCGTAACGGCCGGCACGGTGGCGCACGCCGCGGGCCATGGCGGCCGTGGAGTACGCCGCCGCCCACGTCCGGTCGGAGCCGAGGACGATGCTCCCGCCGGTTCCGCCATAACGGTTCACCGCGTCGAGTCCGGCGTGAAGCGCCGAGGACGGATCCTCACCGGCGACGAGGCGCGACCCGACCAGGCGAGAGAACCCGGCGAGCACGAACGCCTCCCCGGCCCCGGTCGCCGAGACCGCACAGCGAGGCTGCGCCCACAGGCCTGCCCCCGGGATGGGGGTGTCGCCGACTCGTCCAGGAAGCTGGCCGGGCCGCCCACCCGTCGAGCTAGCGGCTGCGAACCGGCCGTCCCCGCTGACGGCGACGGCCCCCACGGTGCCCTTCTCGCTCAGGGCCTCCCCGAACGCCGCGGGATCGGCAACCCGGGCGGCCGATCTGCTGGCAGGCTCCAGCCGAGTCACGCCTGCCCGGGCCGCGAACGCATCGGCGTTCGGGCCGGCCAGGAGCAGCGGGCCATCCACGTGCATGACCGCCTCCGCCGACCGGATGGGGGAATAGGCCCCCATGCAGGCAACGGCGCCGGCGCGGCCGGCGTCGTCCATGACGGCGGCGTCCATCTCGATGTCGCCATCGGTGTTCGGGACCGAACCCCGGCCGGCGTTGAAGCCACCGTGGTGCTCGAGGAACTCGACCGCGGCGACGACGGCCCCGACGGGGTCGCCCCCCTCAAGGACGCTCCAGCCGGCGTCCAGCGCGGCCCCTATGGCCGCTTGGAGTGCGGCCTCGAGCTCGCGGGCACCGGTCGTGTCGGGCGAGAGCCGCTCGTAGGTGCCGGCGCCGCCGTGGACGACGATCGCCGGCCAGGTCACCGGACCGGAGTCAAGCCGGACGTTCGGGGCCATAGATCGAGTATGCCCTGTGTTGTTCCTGGGACGTGGGGCACGTCGGACCGCGGACCGCCTGTCCCTGTGGCCTGTCGCCCACCAGTCGAGGCGTCTCATCGAGACGCTTCGCACACCCGACCCGGAAGCCGAGAACCCCGCTGTGGGCCCGGTGACCTCGCTGCCGGCCGCCCTTCCAGCACGCGGGCGACCAGTCGTGCCCATCGAACACCTGCCGGTTCCCCTCAGGTCATCCGTGAGACCGAGCAGCCCACGATGCTGACGCCCCCCGTCTCCCCCGACGCCCCGATCAAGGATCCACCGCCGCGTCGCGTGGCTGAGCCGGACGTTGGCCGGGCCCACGAGGGCGGGGACCTCGACGTGGTCCCCCGGGGTGACCGGGAGGGGCTCGACGGGTGGATCAGGCAACCATCTCGGCCCC
>DASQQH010000392.1:0-2274 GCA_035643555.1 Acidimicrobiales bacterium
AGGAGGCTGTTGTGGGAGATGTACTTCGGGGTCGCCACCACCTGCCCGGAGGGCAGCTTGGTCACCGACGTCAGGCCCAGGATGATCTCGTAGAGGACGAAGAACACGGGCAGCTGGATGAACAGCGGCAGACAGCCGCCGAGGGGGCTGACCCCGTGCTCCTTGTACAGGGCCTGGAGCTCCTCGTTCATCGCCTGGCGGTCGCCACCCTTGTACTTGGCCTGGATCTTCTTCATCTCAGGCTGCAGGCGCTGCATGGCGAACATCGACCGCGTGCTCTTCACGGTCAGGGGCGCCAGGACCACCATCACCGTGATCGTGAACAGGGCGATGGCGACCGCGTAGTCAGGGACCAGGCCGTACCAGAAGGCCAGGACCGCGGCCAGCACCGTGTACAGGGGGCCGAGGAGGTGGTTGATCCCGCTCAGCACGCCGCCCACCAGGACGGCCGCGACCCCGACAGCGGCACCGAGCGGACGGTTCAACACGTGGAGCATGTCCTGGCTTTCTCAGATCGGGCAGAGCGGGGATCGGCGGTCGCCGCCACGGTCACTCCGGTACCGGGTCGGCCCCGAAGCCGCCCCAGGGGTGGCACCGAGCGACCCGACGCGCACCGAGCCACACGCCCCGACGGGCGCCGTGGCGCTCGATGGCCTCGACGGTATACGCGGAGCAGGAGGGAATGTACCGGCAGGGGGACGGCCGACCGTAGCGGAGCCCCTGGTACAGGTGCACCAGCCAGATCAGCGCCCGGGCAAGCGCCGAGGGACGGGGCGCTTCGGTGCCGGACTCGGCCACGCCGTCCCCACCGCGGCGGTGGTCGGCCACCGCCATGTCGTCGGTGAGGTGCGGCGCCGTGCTCACCCGAGCTCCCTCCCCGTCACCGCCTCGAGCGCTTCCCGTGCCATGGCCCTCAACTCCCTGAACGACGACTGGGCCGCGCCCGGTGCCACCCCGACCAGGTACGCCCCGGGTGGGAGGGTCGTCCCCACCTCATCGCAGATGGCCCGCAGGCGCCGACGCACCCTGTTGCGCTCCACTGCTCCTCCGACCCTGCGGCCTATGGCGTACGCGACCCTGGGGACGGGCTGAGACCCGTCCGGCGTCCAGGTTACCGTCACCAGACCCCGGCGCACCCGGCGGGATGACCGTCGGAGCTGGCGAAAGGTGCGCCGATCGCCGATCCGGCCCACACGCCGGGTCACCTCGGGGCCGGGGCCGGCCCACCTAGGCGCTCAGGCGGCGGCGGCCCCGTGACCGACGGGCCCTGATGATCGCCCGGCCTGCCCGGGTGGACATACGGTGACGGAACCCGTGGTTCCTCGCCCGCTTCCGCGTGTTGGGCTGGAAGGTGCGCTTCACGATCCTCTCTTCCCTACCGACCGGCCCCCTCGAACCGTCCCTCCGCCCGGGTCAGGGGTGGAGGCACCACCCCGGCCACCTGGCGCCGGGTGAGCAACCCTCCATGCTAGGGAGCCGGCGGACCCCCCGCCACTCACCCTCCCCGCCCCCGACGGCGCCCCCCCGAACTGCTAGCGTGCTCGGGCACCTCCGGTCCGGGATGGGAACTCGGCCTGGGAACGTAGAGCAACAACGCTGGGTGGGGGCGTCGCAGCCCGGGAGCGTCACACGGCTGGGGGCTTGAAGACGTTCGCGGCTGAAGGACGAGGAGACCAGGTGCAGGAGGCTCAACACCTATGGGGGCTCTGCGCGGCCAGCCTCCGGGCCGACGTGTCCGAGGCCACCTGGCGGGCGTGGTTCGAGACCATCGAGCCACTCGATCTCGACGGGACAACCCTGGTCCTCGCCGTGCCGAGCCCCCTCGCCAAGGAACGCCTCGAGGGCCGCCACCTGGGCCAGGTGCGCAACGCCCTGGCCGCGGTGGACGGGCGTGATCTCGACCTGCGGGTGGTGGTGCGCACCGCCGCGGCCCCCACCGAGGCCCCGGGGCCCGGCCCGGCCCCCGCCGCCGACCCGTCGCCCACCCCCAAGCCGGCGGCGACACTGGCGGGGGGGACCGGTGCCACCACCGAGGCGGCGCTCAACCCCCGCTACACCTTCGACGCCTTCGTCATCGGCGCCTCCAACCGCTTCGCCCACGCCGCGGCCCTCTCGGTCGCCGAGACCCCCGCCAAGTCCTACAACCCGCTCTTCGTCCACGGTGGGGCGGGACTGGGCAAGACCCACCTGCTCCACGCCATCGGCAACTACATCGACGAGAACTACCCGGACCGCTACATCCGGTACGTCTCGACCGAGACCTTCCTCAACGAG
>DASQQH010000393.1:0-3804 GCA_035643555.1 Acidimicrobiales bacterium
CCCCTGATCGTCCAGTCCCGGGACTGGCAGCACGGGGTGTTCCTGGGCTCGATCATGGCCTCGGAGACCACCGCGGCGGCCGCCGGCGCGGTGGGCACCCTGCGACGTGACCCCTTCGCCATGCGGCCCTTCTGCGGCTACCACATGGGCGACTACTTCGCCCACTGGCTGGAGCTGGGCCGGGACGCGGACCCCGCCAAGCTCCCCCAGATCTTCTACGTGAACTGGTTCCGCCGGGACGAGGACGGCCGCTTCCTGTGGCCCGGGTTCGGGGAGAACTCCCGGGTGCTCGAGTGGGTGTTCGGGCGGTGCGCCGGCGACGAGGCCGCCACGGCCGTGGAGACCGCCATCGGCTGGGTCCCCAAGCCCGAGGGGATCGAGACCGATGGTCTGGATCTCTCCCCCCGGGACATGGCGAAGCTGCTGGCGGTCGACGACGAGGAGTGGCAGGCCGAGGTGCCCTCGATCAAGGAGCACTTCGCCGCCTTCGGCGACCACCTGCCCAAGGCCCTCACCGAAGAGCTGGCCACCCTGGAGCAACACCTGGGCTGAGCCCCGGCGACGGCGGTCGCCACAGCGCGAGGCGGAGCGGCCACCCCGGGGCTAGACTGCACGTCAACCGGTCTCCACGGGGGGTACCAAGGGAGGACCAGGGGGGGCACACGTGCAGAGCTTCCATCGGTTGGGGGGACGGTCGTCCGTGTTGATGGCCGTGGGCGCCGCGGCCAGCCTGCTCATGGTGGTCGGGCTGTGGCAGGGCGGGGTGCTCGGCGCCCTGCCCGGCTCTCTGGCGCGTCGGCCCGGCCCGCCGCCCCCGCCGCTCAGGGTGACCTCGGTCACCCCGGCCAACGGGGCGGCCAACCTGGCGGGCACCGCCCCGGTCACCGTGTCCTTCTCCGCCCCGGTGGCGGCGAGGTCCCCCATGCCCCACTTCTCCCCCGCCGTGGCCGGCCACTGGCGGCGATCGGGACGGGCCACCTACACCTTCACCCCCACCGGGGCCTTCCTGCCCGACACCATGGTCACCCTCGACGTCCCGGGGGGCCCCACCGGGGTGAAGGCGGCCGACGGGGCCAGGCTGGCCGCCCCGCTGCGCGTGTTCTTCTCCACCGGGCAGGGCTCCACCCTCCGCCTGCAGCAGCTCCTGTCGGACCTCGGCTACTCGCCCCTCTCCTTCACCCCCACCCGGCCGGCCCCCGCCCCCACCGACACCGCCGCCCAGACCCGGGCCGCCTTCCAGCCCCCGCCGGGGACCTTCGCCTGGATCCACACGGGGTGGCCCTCGGCCCTCACCCAGCAGTGGCAGGCCGGGGCCTACGGACCCATGACCAAGGGCATGGTCATGGCCTTCCAGGCCGACCACAAGCTCCAACCCAACGGCCAGATCACCGCCGGGCTGTGGCAGGCCCTGTTCACGGCCTGGGCCGCCCACCAGGTGAACACCGGGGGCTACAACTACGCCTACGTCTCCAAGGCCAGCCCCGAGACCCTCACCCTGTGGCACGACGGCCACCAGGTCATGTCCACCGCCGCCAACACCGGGATCGCCTCCCGTCCCACCGACGACGGGACCTTCCCGGTCTACGAGCGCCTGCGCAGCCAGGTCATGACCGGGACCAACCCCGACGGGTCGTCCTACGCCGACCCGGTACAGTACGTGGCCTACTTCAACGGGGGCGACGCCGTGCACTACATCGACCGCTCCTCCTTCGGCTACCCCCAGTCCCTCGGGTGCGTGGAGCTCCCCCTCGACCAGGCGGCGCAGGCCTGGCCCTACCTCACCTACGGCACCCTGGTCACCGTGGCCGGCTGACCCTGGCGCCGCCGCAGCGGCGCGGGTGATCGCCACGAGCCGCTCTTTGGGCGCGTCCTCGACCCCCTGGTCCGGGCGTGGACGGCCCCGGCCGCCCGGTCATCGCCACGCAGCGGGGCCCCACCCGTCGGCATCGCCTCCGGTCGCTGCGGATCGCGCTGCTCCCCACGAAGAGTGGCTCCCCGACCACGATCAGTCCCCGCACGGGCCGGCGGGCTGGTGCCGCCGGGCCGATCCGGTGCGAGCGGGGGACCCCGGCTACCAGCGCACCAGGGCGTCCAGGGACGCGGCGATGTCGGCCACCTGGGGAAGCACGGCGGCCTCCAGGGTGGGCTCGTAGGGCACGTGGGTGTCCTTGGCCGCCACCCGCCGCACCGGGGCGTCCAGGTCGGAGAAGCAGTGCTCGGCGATCCAGGCCGCCACCTCGGCGCCGAACCCGCAGGTGGCCACGTCCTCGTGGACCACGAGCGCCCGACCGCTCCGGGCCACCGAGGCGGCAACCAGCTCCTGGTCCCAGGGGACCAGGCTGCGCAGGTCCACGATCTCGATCGACCACCCCTCCTCGGCCAGGCGGGCGGCGGCGAGGCGGGAGCGCTCGACGGTGGCCCCGTAGGTGACGACCGTGGCGTGCTCCCCCCGGGTGACGTAGCGGCCCCGCCCGAAGGGCACCACGTGGTCGGGGCCGGGGTAGGGGCCCCGGGTGTAGGGCTGGCGGAGCAGGTGCTTGTGCTCGAGGAACAGCACCGGGTCCTCGGCGGCGAAGGCGGCCCGCAGCAGCCCGGCGGCGTCCTCGGCCCGGGAGGGGAAGGCCACCAGCAGGCCGGGCACGTGGGCGAAGATCGACTCCCCGCACTGGGAGTGCCAGATGGCCCCGCCCGTGAGATAGCCCCCGATCGGCACCCGGAGCACGAGCGGGCAGGTGAAGGCCCCGTTCGATCGCCACCTGATGGTGGCCGCCTCGCTCTTGATCTGGGTCATGGCCGGCCAGATGTAGTCGAAGAACTGGATCTCGGGGCAGGGCCGCAGGCCCCGGATGGCCTGGCCCACGGCCCGGCCCACGATGTTGGCCTCGGCCAGGGGGGTGTTGTAGCACCGGGCCAGGCCGAACTCCCGCTGGAGGCCGAGGGTGGTGCCGAACACCCCGCCCTTGCCCTCCACGTCGGCGAGGACGGTCTCCCGGGCGTCGGCCACGTCCTCGCCGAACACCCGGACCCGCTCGTCGGCGGCCATGACGTCGTGCAGGGTCCGCCGGATCGCCTCCCCCATGGCCACGACGTCCCCGCCCCCCCCGGCCTCGGGGGCCTCGGGAAGGCCGGGCAGGACATAGACGTGGTCGGTGACCGACGCGGGGTCAGGGCGGGGGGCGGCCAGGGCCTCCGCCGCCGCGGCGGCCACGGTCTCCTTGGCCTCGGCCCGGATGGCCCGGGCCTCCTCGGCGTCCAGGACCCCCCGGGCGACCAGGGCCTGCTCCAGCAGGACGATGGGGTCGTGGAGGGCCTCGTCGGCCAGGTCGTCGGCCGTGCGGTACTTGCTCTGGGTGTCAGCCGAGGAGTGCGAGTAGGGCCGGGTGACCCGGGCGTGGAGGAGCCCTGGGCCCTCCCCCGCCCGGACCCGGGCGACGGCCTCTGCGGCCACCTCCCGCACGGCGAAGTAGTCACGGCCGTCGACGTCGTGGACCGCCAGGCCCCGGAAGCCCCGGACGAGCTCGTCCACCGGGGCGGGCGCCTGGTCGGAGGAGGGGACCGAGATGGCGTAGCCGTTGTCGGCGACGACGTAGAGCACCGGGAGGTGGAGGGTGCAGGCGGTGTTGAGGCTCTCCCAGAACTCACCCTCCGAGGTGGCCCCCTCGCCGAGGGAGACGTAGGTGAGCTCGTCGCCGGCCGCCGAGCACCCCGGCAGCTCCCGGCGGGCGATGTAGCGGGAGGCCTCGGCGCAGCCCACCGCCGGCAGGCACTGACTGCCGGTCGGGCTCGACTGGGTCGCCACGTTGA
>DASQQH010000394.1:0-7198 GCA_035643555.1 Acidimicrobiales bacterium
GGCCCTTGAGGGCCCCCACCAGGGCCGTGCTGGCCTCGATCAGCAGGTCGGCGGCCCGGACCAGGGTGGCCGACAGGGCCGTGTCGACCACGTCGGAGGAGGTGAGCCCGTAGTGCACCCACCCCGCGGCGGGGACCCCGACGGCCTCCTGGACCACGTCGACGAAGGCGGCGGTGTCGTGGTTGGTCACCGCCTCCCGCTCGGCGACCGCCGCCACCAGCCCGGCGTCGGCCCGGGGCGCCCGCTGGCGGAGCTGGCGGGCGTCCTCCGCCGGGACCACGCCGAGGGAGGCCCACCCCTCCACGGCCAGCAGCTCCACCTCCAGCCAGGACGCCAGCCTGGCCTCGTCGGAGAACAGGGCGGCCATCTCCGCCAGGGCGTAGCGGGGGATCACCGGGAGCCCCCCGCCCGGAACTCGTCCAACCTGGCGGCCAGGGCCTTGTCGGCCGTCGCCAGGATCTCGACGGCCAGCACCGCGGCATTGGCCGCCCCGTCGATGGCCACGGTGGCCACGGGGATGCCCCGGGGCATCTGGACCGTGCTGTAGAGCGCGTCGACCCCCGACAGGGCGCCCCCCGAGAGGGGCACGCCGATGACCGGGAGGGTGGTCTGGGCGGCGACCGCCCCCGCCAGGTGGGCGGCCATGCCCGCCCCGCAGATCAGCACGCCGAAGCCCTGGTCACGGGCGCTGCGGGCGAACTCGGCCACCTTGGCCGGGGTGCGGTGGGCCGACAGGACGGCCTCCTCGCCCTCCACCCCGAACCGGTCCAGCCATTCGAGGGCCGGCTTCATCCGCTCGGCGTCGCTGGTGGAGCCCATGATGACGGCGACTTTCACGACCTGTTCCCTTCGTCGGCGGCGGCCAGAGCGATGTCCCCCCGGTACTGCACACCGGGCCAGGAGACCAGCGAGGCGGCTCGGTAGGCCCGCTCCCGAGCCGCCCCCAGGGTTGCCCCCAGGGCGCAGACGTTGAGCACCCGCCCCCCGGCGGTGACCAGGCGGCCCCGGTCGTCCAGGGCGGTCCCGGCGTGGAGGACCGCCACCCCCTCAACGGCCTCGGCGTCCGCCACGCCGGCGATGGGATCGCCGAACCGGGGGGACAGAGGGTAGCCGGGCGCGGCGAGGACCACGGCGACGCAGGCCTCGGCGCCCGAGTCGGGGACCGGGGGGAGGTCGCCGGCGGCCACACCGGCCAGGAGGTCGGCCAGGTCGACGTGGGGGGCCAGCCGGGGGATCACCACCTGGGCCTCGGGATCGCCCAGGCGGACGTTGATCTCGATCACCTTGGGGCCCTCGGGGGTGAGCATCAGCCCGGCGTACACCACCCCCCGGTAGTCGATGCCCCGGCGGCGGAGGGCGGCCACCAGGGGCTCCACCACCCGGTCCATGACCTGGCCCACCAGGTCGGCCCCCACCCCCGGCACCGGGGAGTAGGCGCCCATCCCCCCGGTGTTCGGCCCGGTGTCGGCCTCCCCCAGGCGCTTGAAGTCCTGGGCGGGGACCAGGGGCAGCGCCCGGCGGCCGTCGCACAGGGCCAGCAGGGAGAGCTCCCGCCCGACCAGGCCCTCCTCCACCACCACCCGCCGACCGGCGTCGCCGAAGGCCCGGCCGGCCAGCTTGGCCGAGACGTCGTCCTCCGCCTCCTCGAGGGACCAGGTGACCAGGACGCCCTTCCCGGCGGCCAGGCCGTCGGTCTTGATCACATACGGCGGCGTCTGGCGGCGGAGGTGGGCACGGGCCGCCTCCTCCTCGGTGAACACCACGTGGCCGGCCGTGGGCACCCCGGCCTCGACCAGGACCTGTTTCATCCAGGCCTTGGACCCCTCGAGCCGGGCCCCGTCGGCGCCGGGACCCACCACCAGGCGCCCCTTCGCCCGCAGGCGGTCGGCGAGGCCGGCCACCAGGGGCGCCTCGGGCCCCACGACGACCAGGTCGGCGACGACCTCCTCGGGGGGGGCGGGGGTGCAGGTGATCCCGGCCGCGGCCATCCCCGGGTTGCCCGGGCAGGCGACCACGTCCGCCGTCTGGGCCAGGGCGAGGCCCAGGGCGTGCTCGCGGCCCCCGCCGCCCACGACGCAGACCCTCATGCGGCGACGCGCACGAACTGCTCGCGACCGGGGCCCACCCCCACCAGGCTGACCGGCACCCCGGCCAGCTCGGACAGCATGCCCACGTAGTCCCGGGCCGCCGTGGGGAGGCCGTCGGGCGCGGTGACCCCCGACAGGTCGGTCTGCCAGCCCGGCAGCTCCTCGTACACCGGGCGGACCCGGTGGAGGATCGACTGGTGGTAGGGCACGTGCTCGTAGCGACGGCCGTCGACGGGGTCCTCGTAGGCCACGCACACCTTGACGACCGGCAGGGTGTCCAGGACGTCGAGCTTGGTGAGGGCCACCTCGGAGAGCGAGTTGAGCCGGACGGCCTGGCGCAGCAGGACGGCGTCGAACCATCCCGGGCGCCGGCGGCGCCCCGTGTTGGTGCCGTACTCGCGGCCACGCTCCACCATGACGTCGGCCTCCTCCCCCGCCACCTCGGTCGGGAACGGCCCCGATCCCACCCGGGTCACGTAGGCCTTGGCGATCCCGAGCACCCGGGTGATGTCCCGGGGCCCGATGCCCGCTCCGGTGCACGCCCCGCCGGCCACCGGGCTGGAGGAGGTGACAAAGGGGTAGGTCCCGTGGTCCAGGTCCAGGAACGTGGCCTGGGCCCCCTCCAGGAGCACGTGCTCACCGGCGTCCAGGGCCTCGTGGACCAGACCCACGGTGTCGGCCACCATGGGGGCGAGGCGGGGCGCCCACTCCTCCACGTACTGGGCCACGATGTCGTCGGCGGCGAGCGGGAGGCGGTTGTAGGCCTTCGCCAGGACGGCGTTCTTCTCCTTCAGGGCCACCTCGAGCTTCTGGCGGAAGATCTTGGCGTCGGAGAGGTCCTGGACCCGCAGCCCCACCCGGGCCGCCTTGTCCGAGTAGGCGGGGCCGATACCCCGGCGGGTCGTCCCCAGCTTGTTCCGGCCCAGATACCGCTCGGTCACCCGGTCCAGCTCCTGGTGCCAGGGCATGATCAGGTGGGCGTTGCCGCTCACCCGGAGACGGTCGCAGTCCACCCCCTTGGCCCGGAGGGCGTCCACCTCGGCCAGGAGGACGCCCGGGTCCACCACCACGCCGTTGCCGATGACCGGGGTGACCCACGGGTAGAGCACCCCGCTCGGCACGAGCTGGAGGGCGAAGGTCTCGCCCTCCACGACGATCGTGTGCCCGGCGTTGTGCCCGCCCTGGTAGCGGACCACCATGGCCATCTCCCTGGCCAGGAGATCGGTGAGTTTGCCCTTGCCCTCGTCACCCCACTGGGTGCCGACGACGACCGTGGCGGGCACGTCGCCTCAGTGTAGCGAGGAGGCGGCCGGACCTAGCGGAGGGCGAGCTCGTCGCCCTCCACGGTGACCCGCACCGTGTCCCCCTCCCCGTAGCGGCCCTCGAGGAGGGCCAACGCCAGGGCGTCGCCGATCTGGCGCTGGATCAGCCGGCGCAGGGGCCGGGCACCGTAGACCGGGTCGTAGCCGGCCCGGGCCAACCACGCCCGGGCGTCGGGGGTGACCTCGAGGTCGAGGCGGCGCTGGTCGGCGAGCCGCTCGCCCAGATGCCCCACCTGCAGGTCGACGATGCTCGCCAGGTTCTCCTCCGAGAGCGGCTTGAACCTGATGATCTCGTCGATGCGGTTGATGAACTCCGGCTTGAAGAAGTCGGCGGGCTCTCCGGGCAGGTTGGAGGTCATGATCAACACCGTGTTGGTGAAGTCGACCGTGCGACCCTGGCCGTCGGTGAGCCGGCCGTCGTCGAGCACCTGGAGCAGGACGTTGAAGACGTCGGCGTGGGCCTTCTCGATCTCGTCCAGGAGGACCACCGCATACGGGCGCCGGCGGACGGCCTCGGTGAGCTGGCCGCCCTCGTCGTAGCCCACGTAGCCCGGGGGTGCCCCGATGAGGCGGGCGACGGTGTGGCGCTCCTGGTACTCCCCCATGTCGATGCGCACCATGGCCCGCTCGTCGTCGAAGAGGAACTCGGCGAGCCTCCGGGCCAGCTCGGTCTTGCCCACGCCGGTGGGCCCGAGGAACAGGAACGAGCCGATGGGGCGGTGGGGGTCCGACAGTCCCGCCCGGGACCGCCGGATGGCGTTGGAGACCGCTGCCACGGCCTCGTCCTGGCCCACCACCCTGGCGTGGAGCACCTCCTCCATGCGGACGAGCTTGGCCACCTCACCTTCCATGAGCCGGGAGACCGGCACCCCGGTCCACCGGGACACCACCTCGGCCACGTCCTCGGCGTCGACCTCCTCCTTCAGCATCCGCTGGTCCGCCTGGAGGGAGGCCAGGGCCTTGGTGGCCTCCTCCACCCGGCGCTCGAGGTCGGGCACCTGCCCGTAGCGGATCTCGGCCGCCCGGGCCAGGTCCCCGTCCCGCTCGTGGCGCTCCGCCTGGCCCCGCGCCGCCTCCAGGGAGCCCTTGGCCTCCCGGATGGTGTCGATGGCCTCCTTCTCCGACTGCCAGTGGGCGACCATGGCGTCGCGCCGCTCCCCCAGATTGGCGAGCTCCTCGTCGAGGCGGGCCAGGCGCTCCTTGGACGCGTCGTCGGTCTCCTTGGCCAGGGACAGGCGCTCCACCTCCAGCTGGCGCATGCGCCGGCTCACCACGTCGATCTCGGTGGGCATGGAGTCGATCTCGATGCGCAGGCGGGAGGCCGCCTCGTCGACCAGATCGATCGCCTTGTCGGGCAGGAACCGCCCGGTCACGTACCGGTCGGACAGGGCGGCCGCGGCGACGAGGGCCTCGTCCTTGATGCGGACCCCGTGGTGGACCTCGTAGCGCTCCTTCAGGCCCCGGAGGATGGCCACCGTGTCGTTCACCGTGGGCTGGCCCACGTAGATCTGCTGGAAGCGCCGCTCCAGGGCCGCGTCCACCTCGATGCGCTTGCGGTACTCGTCCAGGGTCGTGGCGCCGATCATGCGCAGCTCGCCCCTGGCCAGCATGGGCTTGATCATGTTGCCCGCGTCCATGGCCCCCTCGGCGGCGCCGGCTCCCACGATCGTGTGGAGCTCGTCGATGAAGGTGATGACCTCCCCCTCGGCATCGGCGATCTCCTTCAGGACGGCCTTCAGCCGCTCCTCGAACTCCCCGCGGTACTTGGCCCCGGCCACCATGGCCGACAGGTCGAGGGCGACGACCCGGCGGTTCTTCAGGCTCTCGGGGACGTCGCCTTCCACGATCCGGCCGGCGAGGCCCTCCACGATGGCGGTCTTGCCCACGCCGGGCTCCCCGATGAGCACGGGGTTGTTCTTGGTCCGGCGCGACAGGACCTGGATGACCCGGCGGATCTCCTCGTCCCGCCCGATCACCGGATCGAGACGGCCGCGTCGGGCCTCCTCGGTGAGGTCCCGCCCGTAGCGCTCGAGCGCCCGGTACTGGGACTCGGGGTCCTGGGTGGTGACCCGGTGGCTGCCCCGCACCTCCCGCAGGGCGGCGAGGAGGCGATCGCGGGCCACACCCAGCCGGTCGGCCAGGGCCAGGAGCACGTGCTCCACCGAGAGGTACTCGTCGCCCATCTCGTTGCGAGCGGCGTCGGCGGCGTCCAGGGCCGTCCGCAGGTCCCGGGAGAGCCCGGGCTCCCCCCCGCCGTAGGCGCGGGGCAGACGCCCCAGGCGCTCGGTCAGCTGGTTCCGCAGCGTCGAGGGGTTGACCCCCGCCCGGTTCAGCACCGGCAGGGCGACGCCCTCCTCCTGGCCCAGCATGGCGCTGAGCAGGTGGTCGGGCCCGATCTCGGCATGACTGGCCGACCTGGCAGCGTCGGTGGCCTCGGTGAAGGCCTCCTGGAGCTTCCGGGTCCAACGGTTGGGATCAAGTGCCATGTGCTACCTCGGCTGACCGTAAAGGCTTGTCAGTTAGAAAACTTGATAGTCATCATAGCAAATTATCCTGCTCCCCTATTCCCGGGCGGCCGCCGACCCCGGTGCGGTCGGTGCCCCGGGCAGGGCCGTGGTCGACGGGCCACCGGACCCGAGGGCGGCGGCCAGCTCGACCAGGGTCGTGGCCACCAGGCCGGGCGCGGCCACCATGGCGTCGTGGGGAGCGGCCAGGTCCTGGCGGCGCCACCCCTGGTGGGCCGCGGCCAGCTCACGGGCGGCGGCGGTGGGGCCGTAGATCGGCGCCGTACAGGTGAGGTAGGCGCAGGGGAGGCCGTTGCCGATGGGTCCGGCCAGGCGGAGAGGGTCCTGGTAGGTCCGCACCGGATGGGGGGTGAGGCGGCGCTCGAGCCAGGCCACGTCGGCGGGCTCGGTCACCCCGAAGGCGGCCGGGGGGAACGGTGGGAAGGCCAGGCCGTTGCTGAAGGCCTCCGCCTGGGAAAGGCGCTCGGCGGCGACCCCTGGGGGGAGCTGGTCGAGGGCACGCTGGCCCGCGGCAACCAGGCTGGCGTCCAGGAACACCAGGCCCCGGAGGCGCCCAGTGACCGCCTCGGCAGCGCCGCACACGGGGATGCCGCCGAAGCTGTGGCCGACCAGGACGGCGCCGTCCACCTCCTCGGCCTCCAGGCACCCCACCACGTCCTGGACCATGGTCGACAGGGCCACATCGGGCCCCAGGAGGTGGGCGCGCTCCCCCAGCCCGGTCAGGGTGGGGGTCCACACCTGGTGGCCCCAGGCGCGGAGCAGGTCGGCGACCCGCGCCCAGCACCAGCCGCCGTGGAAGGCACCGTGGACCAGCACGAAGCGGTGACGGGGGCCCCCGACGCTCTTCCTCCCCGGGGGAGCCCCGGCCCTCGGCGCCATGCTCACCGGTCCATCTCACCCCCTCGGTCGCGGCCCTTCAACCCCCGAGCCCCTGGGAGGGACCGCCACCTCAGGCCAGGCCCGCCCCCCAGGTGGCGGTGTGGGACTCGCCCGGCTCGAGCACCACGATGCCCTCACCGGTCTGCAACCCGTTGGGCGGGCAGGTCATCGGCTCACAGCCCAGCCCCACCCGTTGGCGGGCCGGGGCCAGGGTGTCGCCGGTGTAGACCTCGATGATCGGATAGGCCCGGTCCACCCACAGCTCGGCGGTGCGCCCGTCGGGCCCCGCCAGCCGGGCCCAGGCCAGGCCCTGGGCATCGCGGGCCAGCCCGACGAAGGCAAAGTCCACCCGCTGGTGGCCGATGCGGGCGCCGGCGCGGTAATC
>DASQQH010000395.1:0-4124 GCA_035643555.1 Acidimicrobiales bacterium
CGATCCCCACGCCCTGCAGCAGGCCCACCAGGTCCTCGGTGGCGACGTTGCCGGCGGCCCCGGGGGCGAAGGGGCAGCCCCCGATCCCCCCGAGAGCGGCGTCGAACCAGTCCACCCCCTGGCCGAGGGCCTCCCAGACGCCGGCCAGGGCCATCCCGTAGGTGTCGTGGAGATGGAGGCCCACCCGGGTCCCGGGGACGGCCTCCCGCAGGGCCAGGACCCCGGCTCGGACCTGGAGGGGCGTCGCGGCCCCCAGGGTGTCGGCGAGGGAGACCGCCCTCACGCCCCGGCCCACCAGGGTGGCGGCGATCCGTGCCAGCCGGTCGGGGGCCGTGGGCCCGTCGTAGGGACAGACGAAGGCGGTGGCGATGCCCAGGTCCACCGCCGGTCCCTCGTGGGCGGCGGTGAGCAGCTCCACCGCCCGGCCCACCTCCTCCAGGGCCTCGTCCGCGCCCCGCCCGGCGTTGGCCCGGCTGTGGCCCTCCGAGGCCGACACCACCACCCGCACCTCGGGGACCCCCGCCGCCAGCGCCCGCCGGGCGCCGGGGACGTTCATGACCAGCCCGGAGCAGGTCACCCCCGCCGGCAGGGTCGCCCGGGCGAAGAGCTCCTCGCTGTCGGCCAGCTGGGGGACCCGGTCCGCCCGGACGAAGGCACCGGCCTCGATGGACCGGAGCCCCGCCCCCGCCAGCCCCTCCAGGAGGGCCAGTTTGTCGGCGGTGGGCAGCGGCCGGGGCTCGTCCTGGAGCCCGTCCCGCAGCGCCACGTCGGTGACGGTGACCGCCGTCGGCAGGGTCACCTCAGATCACCCCCTCTGCGGCCAGCCGCGCCACGTCGTCGGGGCCGAGGCCCAGGACCTCCGAGAGCACCTGGGCGGTGTGCTCGCCCAGGCCCGGCCCGGCCCAGCGCTGGTGGGCCGGGCGGTGGCCGAGACGGGGGACCGGGGCGGGGAAGCGGACGGCGGCCCGACGGCCCTCCAGGGCCACCTCGTGGACCTCGTGGGCCCCCCGGGCGGCCATGTGGGGGTCGGCCGCCAGGTCGGCCGCGTCGAAGATCGGCGTCGCCGGGACCTTGGCCGCCGTCAGGGCCGCCATCACCTCGGCCTGGTCCAGGGCGGCGACCCAGTCGCCGACCAGGGCGTCCAGCTCGTCGGCGGCGGCAGCCCGGGCGGCGGCGCCGGCATAGCGCGGGTGATCGGCGAGGTCCGGTCGCCCCATGGCCCGGGCCAGGCGGGCGAACACGCCGTCGGCGTTGGCCCCGATGACCACGTAGCTCCCGTCCCCGCACTGGTAGGCGTTGGACGGGGCCACGCCAGGCAGGGTCGACCCGGTCCGCTGGCGGACGGCCCCGAAGGCGTCGTACTCCGCCACCACCGAATCCAGGAGGCTGTAGACGGCCTCGTACAGGGCGACGTCCACGGTCTCGGCCGGCAGGCCGTCCACCACCGTCCCCGGGCCGGCGCCGTTCCGCTGGCGATCGAGGAGGGCCAGAAGCGTGCCGATGGCGGCGTAGAGGCCGGCCACGCTGTCGCCCAGGCTCACGCCCACCCGGGTGGGCGGTCGGTCCGGGTAGCCCGTCAGGAACCGCAGCCCTCCCATGGCCTCGGCGACGCTGCCGAACCCCGCCCGGTCCCGGTAGGGGCCGGTCTGGCCGAAGCCCGACACCCGCACCAGGATCACCGCCGGGTTGACCCCGGCCAGCTCCTCGGGTCCGAGGCCCAGGCGCTCCATGGTGCCGGGACGGAACCCCTCCAGGACCACGTCGCTGTGGCGGACAAGGTCCAGGACCAGGTCCCGCCCGGCGGGGGTCCCCACGTCGACCGTCACCGACCGCTTGCCCCGCCCGAGGGACCGCCACAGCAGCGAGTCCTCCTCGCCGTGGGTGTGCCACCGCCGGGACTCGTCGCCCTCGCCCGGCCGCTCGACCTTGACCACGTCGGCGCCGAAGGCGGCCAGGAGGCGCCCGGTCGTGGGGGCAGCCACGTAGCTGCCCAGCTCCACGACCCGGGTGCCACCCAGGACGCCGGTCTCGGGGGGTGCGCCATCCGCCACAATGCGGCAGTGAACCACATGGTGGCGTGTGACGTAAACCACGCCTCGACCGGGACCGGGGGCGCCCTCGAGGGGCCCGGAGGGCTGACGGTGGGCCCTGGGAGGCAAATACCCGTGCAAACGCCGGGCGGGAGCGAGAAGATGGCTGCCGGTCCACGATGGGGGCAACGGTGATTTCAGCATGACGATTCTGACGAGCCCCGAGTGGGGTCCCTGGGAGCTGGAGCTCGAGGCGTTCGCCCTCGCCGTCGACCTCGAGGCCGGCGGCAGCTCGTACCGCTACGAGGTCGACCTCAAGGCCTGCACCAGCTCCGCCCAGGTGCTCGACTGGCTGGGCGAGCTGGCGGGCAAGGCCTGGGCGGACGACCGCACCGTCGCCGGCCTGGTCCGGGCCCTCAACGACCTCCTCGACCTCCAGACCACCCTGTGTCCCTGGGGCCAGGACCGGACGATCACCGGGGACCAGGTGGAGCAGCTCGTCCGGGAGCGTGCCCCCTACGCCAACCCCCGGCCGGCCGCCGCGCCGCCCGGACGTGGCGACAACCACCAGGACGGCTCGGCCGGGCACTGACGGACCACCGACCGGGTGGGCTCCCGCCGGGAGACATCAGACATCTGCTAACCTGAGGTCCATGCCCCTCCCGGCGCTGCGACGGGGGCCCCTCGTCGACCAGGCGGTCGAGGCCCTCGCCGGTCAGGTGGAGAGCGGGACCTGGCCGGTGGGCCAACGGCTGCCCTCCGAGGCCGCCCTCGCCGAGGAGCTCGAGGTGGGCCGCTCCACGGTCCGGGAGGCGGTGACCATCCTGGCGCACCTGGGGATGCTGGAGGTGCGACACGGGACCGGGACCTTCGTCACGGCGAGGGCACCGGCGGGGGGCTTGGCGCTCTGGCTCCGTCGGGCGGCGGTCCGTGACGTCTACGAGGCCCGCCGAGCCGTGGAGACCGAGGCCGCCCGCCTGGCCGCCGCACGCCGGACCCCCGAGGACCTGGACGCGATCGACACCGCCCTCGCCCACCGGGACCACGCCCAGGTCGCGGCCAGCGTGGAGGCCTTCGCCGAGGCGGACCTCTCGTTCCACCGGGCCGTGGTCGCCGCCGCCCACAACCCGGTCCTCGCCCAGCTGTTCGAGGCCTTCGCCGACGCTCAGCGGCGGGCCTTCGAGGACCTGAGCGCCGATCCCGCGTGCGACCGGGAGACAGCGGGCTTCCACGCCGGGCTCGCCGCGGCCCTCCGGGCGGGGGACCCGGCGGGCGCCGCCGCCGCCACGGCCGGCTACCTGGACCCCCACGTGGCCGACGTGGCCCGGCTGCTCGACCGGTGCGACTGAGCAGGTCCCCCCGTCCCCGGGGGGCGGGGGACGGGGCCCTGCGGGCCCTGGTCCTGCTGGCGGTGAGCCACGGCGTCGACGACCTCTCCCAGGGGGTGGTGCTCGGCCTGGTCCCGGTCTTCGTGGCAACCCGCCACTACAGCTACGCCGGCGGCACGGCGATCGTCCTCGCCGGGACCCTGATGCCCGCCCTCCTCGAGCCGGTCTTCGGCATGGCGACCGACCGCCGTACCCTGCCCTGGCTTCCCGAGGCGGGGATGGCCGTGTCGGGCCTGGGCGTCGGCCTCGCGGGCCTGGCCGGCTCCTACCCGCTGACCCTGGCGGCGATCGCCCTGTCGGGACTGGGGGTGGCCGCCTACCACCCCGAAGCTGGCCGGGCGGTGAGGGCAGCCACCCCCTCGGCCACCGCCATGGGCTGGTTCACCTTCGCCGGCCTCTCGGGCTTCGCCGTCGGCCCCCTGGCCCTGGCGGCCATCGACGCCACCCTGGGCCCCTCCGGGATCCCCGTGCTCATGGGCCCGGCCCTCACCACGGCGGCGGTGCTGGCGGTGGTGCGCCGGCCCGAGCGCCGCCGGGCAGCCCGGCCCCAGCCTCGCCACGAGGGCCCCGCCCCGGCCGGCCAGGAGGACCGGCGGGGATTCGCCTGGCTCCTCGGTGTTGTCCTGGCCCGCTCGGTGCTCCTCTACGGGGTGTCCGCGCTGGCGGGGCTCTACCTCATCCGGGATCTCGGGGCCAGCGTCGCCCT
>DASQQH010000396.1:0-2214 GCA_035643555.1 Acidimicrobiales bacterium
GGTCCCCGACGATCGCCTGGTCGGCGACGTGGACGGGGCGAGGCGGTTCCTGGTCTCCCTCGACGGCGCCAACGGGAAGGTGGGGACCATCGGCTACTGCTCCGGGGGGCGCCAGTCGTTCCTTGCCGCCTGCAGCCTGGACCTGGACGCCGCCGTGGACTGCTACGGCGCCTTCGTCGTGGGCACCCCCCCGGAGGGCATGCCCCTCAAGGTGGGCCCGCTCCTCGACCGGGCCAAGGACCTCTCCTGCCCCCTCCTGGGCCTCTTCGGCGCCGACGACACCCACCCCCCGCCGGAGGAGAACGCCGTGTTGGACCAGACCCTCGAGGACCTGGGGAAGCCACACGAGTTCCATACCTACGAGGGCGCCGGCCACGCCTTCTTCGCCACCGACCGGCCCAGCTACCGCCCCGAGGCGGCCAACGACGGCTGGGCGCGGATCTGGGACTTCTTCGGCCGGTACCTCGCCTCGGGCTGAGAGGACATCCCGTGTGCACCTACCGAACCGAGACGCTGGCGGCCGGTGGCGCCGGGAAGGGTGCCACCGGGTGGTTCCCCCTGGAGCTCGCCTCGGTGTACGTCGACCACCCCACCCACGCCCTCCTGGACCACAGCCTGAACATCGACTTCCTCAACCCGAGCAACGGCCCCTCGGCTCGGGTGGCCGTGGAGCTCGACACCGCCTCGGCCCGGGCCCTGGCCGAGGCCATCCTCACCGCACTCGACACCGCCCCGCCCGGGATGACCGGCGGGGTCGAGGAGGCGGCGGCCCCCGGGTGAGCACCGGCCCCGGCCCTCGGGCCGGGCCGCCCCGGCGCGGGGTCGGGCCCGGTCAGGCCGGTGGTCCCAGGTGACGCCCTGGCAGTCGGCCCGGGCGGTGGGTGGCCCTGCGGAACACGTGTGGAAGCCCGGCCTGGTGGGGCCCGAGTGCCGGGGATCGGCCACGTTGGGGCGGGGCCCGGTCGCGGGATCGGGGGGCGCTGGCAGGGGCCCTCCGCCACGTGGGACCGAGGCTGGAGATATCCCCGTCCCGGGATTGGCCTGGGACTGTGGGAACGAACGGGCTCGCCGGACCCCGGCGGGGGTGCGGTCGGGGGTCCCCAGGGCGGCGCCCAGCCCTGGTGGGGGGAGCTGGCGCACCTCGCCGGCCATCAGCCAGGTGTGGCTGTCGACCTGGTGAGGGTCACGGGGACCGTCGGGGCAGTGACCACCTGGCGGCGACGACCGTGTCGGGGTAGGCGCCGGCCCCAGCGGGTCCTGGTGGCCGTGACCAGCCTGTGGGGACGCCACCTCAGGGGCGGTGACGTGGTCGGGGTCGGACCACGGGTCGGGCTCGAGGGTGAGGGTGGCTCTCTTGCCCCGTTGGAGCACCTGGGTGGCCGGTCGAGGGCCGAGCTCCTGGGGGGGCGAGCCGGGGGAGTGGCCGGTGGAGGAGGTGGTGGACGTCGTCCACCTCACCGGGGCGACCTGGCACGCCGAGGTGAGGGGGAGGATGTCGGTGGTCGTGGTCCCAGGAGACGGCGGAAGGACACCGCCGACCCGTGGATCCGGCCTACCCGCCGCTCCGGCCGGTCCCGGGCGTCCCGGGGAGGGTCCCGAGTGTCACCGTGACGGTCCGCTTGGCCCCGGAGGGCTGCACGACGGTGACCCGGGCGTGCTGGCCGGGGTGGAGCCTCCCCAACGCCTTCTGCAGCCCGCCCACCGTGCGGACCCTGGTGCCGTTGACGGCCACGACCACGTCGCCCGGTTTGATCCCGGCCCTGCCCGCGGGGCTGGGGGTGGTGAGCTTGGCCACCCCCACCCCGGCGGGGTGGCCCGAGGCGTTGGTCGCCTGGAAGGCGTAGATGCCGAGGTCGGCCCGGTGGGAGTTCACCACGTGGCCGTGGGCGATGAGCTGGTTGGCGATGGCCGTGACGGTGTTGGCGGGGATGGCGAAGCCGATGCCCGGTGCCACCCCGCCGATCTGGGGATCGACGGCGGCCAGGGTGGGGATGCCCACCACCTTGCCTCCCAGGTCCACCAGGGCCCCGCCGCTGTTGCCGGGGTTGATCGGGGCGCTGGTCTGCAGGGCGTGGACGATGGTCCCCCCCGGGGACCGGCCATGGTGGGGCTCCACGACCGTGCGGTTCGTGGCGCTGATGATGCCGTTGGTGACGCTGGAGGAGTAGGCGAGGGGGTTGCCGATGGCGAGGACGACGTCGCCCACGGCCAGCT
>DASQQH010000397.1:0-3553 GCA_035643555.1 Acidimicrobiales bacterium
GTCGAGGGACACCACCACGAGCCCAGGGTGGCGCCCGGCGAGGTCCTCGGGCCCGAGGCCGAAGCGGGCCAGGGCGGCAGGCCGGTAGCCGAGGACGACCACGTCGGCCTGGTCCGCCAGGGCGTGCAGGGTGGCGAGCCCGCTCCGGGAGGACAGGTCCACGACGGCGCTGGCCTTCCCCAACAGCGTGTCGGCAACGGCACCCCGTCCCATGTCGGGACGGCGGGGTGGATCGATGCGGACCACGTCGGCGCCCAGGGCGGCCAGGTACCGCGTGCACACCGGCCCGGCGATGACCCTCGTCAGATCGAGCACCCGCACCCCGGCCGCCGGGAGGTCGGCCGGGGCGCGTTCGCGGTTTCGGGCCTCGCCGATCTCCCCTCGGGCCACCAGGGGCTCGGTGGCAAGGGCCCGACCCTGGGGATGGGCCCGCCAGTCCCCGAGGGCCCGGACGGCCGCGGCCACGCCGCCGGCGGCGATCACCGACGCCTCGACCTCCTCGGCGGCCATCCCCGCCAGGGCCGTGCCGACGGCCTCGGGGTCCTCCGGCGCCCCGATGGCCCGGAGGAGCGCCCCGCGGTGCCAGGGATAGTTGGCGTGGGTCCGTACCCACCCGTCAGCGGTCTCCCAGAACCGCGACAGGGGGGCGAAGCCGGCCGGCGCCGGCCGGCCACCCCGGCGGAACCACGCCTCGCTGCGCAGCGCGACGCCGACGTGGCCCCGGTCGAGGCTGACGGGAAGCGCCGCCCCGCCCCGGTCTCGGTGCAGCGCGGCCGCGGCGATGAGGGCGGCGCCCACACAGGCCACGCCGGTCTCGGCCACCGGGAAGTGCGATGCCAGCCCGGCGGCCTCGCCGGTCACCTCGAGGGAGACGTCCCGGAACGAGGCCGCTGCAGGCCCGGCGATGGCGGCCCGGGCCTCGTCGAGGCGAACCTGCAGGTGCTGGTCCATCGGGCCATACTGGCCGCCGGCCCCGGCGCCTGACGAACGTCGTGGGCGCCACGAGCCGATGGACGGCGACGGCGGTCGGGGGCATGGCCCCGGAGCCCCCGAAGTGGGTCGCACCGCCGGCGTCGACACCGACGGTGTGGACCACCGCCCACGTCGAGGGTCCCCGACACCGCTCGAGCACCGTCGACCTCCCCTGGCGCGCCGGGCCCCCCTACGCTGGCCCGGCGTCCGGTCAACCGCCAGGCCGGCCCGAGGGAGGATCGAGCCAGACGTGCAACCCACCCGGCGCAGGCGACCAGCGGTGCCCCCGACGCTCCCCCCCGCCGCCCTGCCCGGGACCCCGCGATCCGACCCGCCCGGGGCGGGGTCGCCACGAGCACGGGCGTTGGGTCCTTCGGAGATCCCGGGGGATCCCGACGGAGCGCCCCGGTGACGAGCGACCAGGCCCGGGGGGGGCCGACCGGGCCGTCCGTGGCGGCGGGCGACACCCCCCGCCAGACCGGCGGGGTCCGGACACCGCCCACACCCGCACGCGCCCCGCTGCTGGGGATGACCTGGGCCCACCTGCTGAACGACGGGGCGGCGAACTACCTGCCGGGCGTGCTGCCGGCGGTGCTGGTCTCGCTGCACGCGCCGGTGCGCCTGGCCGGCGTGCTGATCGCCGCCCTCACCGTCGGCCAGGCCCTCCAGCCCGTGGTGGGGTGGGTCGCCGACCGGATCGGCGGGCGGAGCCTGGTGGTCACCGGCCTGCTGCTCAACTCCCTGGGCGGGGGGCTGCTGGGGTTCGCCCACCGGATGGGCGTGCTCATCACCCTGCTCCTGCTGATCGGCATCGGGAACTCCTTCTTCCACCCCCAGGCGCTGGCCGGGGTCCGCAGCATGCTGGCGGGCAGGCGCGGCCTGCTGATGGCCGTCTTCCTGGTGGGCGGGGAACTGGGCCGGGGCCTGTGGCCCACCGTGGCCAGCCTGGTCGTGGTGCACCTGGGCCTGTCCGGCCTGTGGGTGGTCGCCCTGCCCGGCATCCTCACGGTCCCCTTGCTGTTCCGGTGGGCGCCGCCCCTGCCGCCCCGGTCCCGCCAGGGCCAGCGGAGGCGGGGGCGCCACCGGGCCTGGCCCCTCAGCCTCCTCATCGCCTACCGCAGCGCCCGTGCGCTCACGACCTACGCGCTGGTGACCTTCATCCCCATCCTCTGGCACCTCCGGGGGGGGACCCTGGTCGAGGGCGCCTCGGTGATCACCACCATGCTGGTGGTCGGGGTGATCGGGAACCTCGGGGGTGGCCACCTGGCCGACATGCTGGGACGTCGGCCCGTCCTGGTCGCCTCCGCCATCGCCACCGCCGCCCTCATCGTCCCGGTGGTCATCCTCCAGGGGGCGGCGATGTGGCTCAGCGCCGGCCTGCTCGGCATCGCCATGTTCCTCACCGCCCCGACCACCGTGCTGATCGGCCAGGACCTCTTCCCCGAGAACCGCTCGATGGGATCGGGCATCGCCCTGGGGCTGGCAAACGGGATCGGTGCGGTGCTCGTCCTGGTCATCGGGCTCCTGGTGACCAGCAACGGGGTGGAGCCCGTCCTGTGGGTCGTCGCCGGGATCGGCGCCGCCTCGGGGGTCTGCGGCCTGGTGCTGCCGCGGTCGGTACGGACCTGAGGCCGGACCCCGCCCCCGACCCGGCGGCCCTGGTTGGCCCTCAGGTGGGCCGGGACCGGGCGGCGCGGGCGAGGAGGCTGCCCACGACCAGGACCAGGACGCCGTAGAGGCCGAGGGGCCCGGCGGCCGTGGCGCCATAGGCCGAGGCGGCGATGCCGGCGGCCACGGCGAAGTCCCGCAGGGCCACGGGCACCAGGATGCCCGGGCGGGCCGCGGCGTCCATCCCGCCGGTGACCACCCAGGCCAGCGCCACCGAGCCGGCGAGGAAGCAGCACAGCGCCAGGGCGGCGGCGGCCTCCCCCGGCCGGAGCCGCACCTGGCTGGCCACCTCCCACAGCAGGACCACCACCGCCGGCGCCGCCAGCCCCCGGCCGGCGGCGAGGGCCGGTCCCCTGAGGAGCCCCAGGCTCACCACGCCCACCCCCACGGCGAGGGGGAGGGCCAGGATGAGGGCGAGGTGCGCCAGCAGACCCAGGGGGTGCACGGAGGCGGCGGCCCCCAGGAGCCCGAGGACCGGCCCGGCGTCGACCACGGCGATCAGGGTGGAGGCCACCACGGCCACCGCGGCCACGGCCGGGTCCCCACCGGCCATGCCCGCCAGGGCCACCGAGGCCACCTCGCTCGGGGCCACCCCGGCGGCCAGGACCCCGCCGGCCAGGGCGGGGTGCACCAGGTGGCCGGCGGCCCAGGCCAGGACGGGGAGGAGGACGGCGCCCGAACCGAGGGCCAGGCAGAGACGCCGGGCCTGTGTCCGGGCGCCGGCCAGGCGGGCCACGGTGACCGAGAGGCCGGTGGTGCACACCAGCAGGGCCAGGGTGATCCCGATGGCCCCGTGGCGGTCCACCGCCCGCCCCGGGCCGGGGAGGGCCACCCCGAGGGCCCCGACCGCCACCACCACCGGGAGGAGGTGACGCTCCAGCCACCCGGTCGCCCCCAGCACCGGCTCCGCCGG
>DASQQH010000398.1:0-2258 GCA_035643555.1 Acidimicrobiales bacterium
CCGACACCGATCCGACCAGTCGATCGGGACCTTCCGGCGCCAGCTCCGTGTGATCCAGCGGACGGGCCCTCCGGTCATCCCCCCCGCCAACCGTCGACTCGGTGGGGCCACGTTGGGGGGGGCGGACCCGATCACCGCGACCGGCACGGACGGCGAGGTCCTGGCCCTGGGATCCCCCCACCGGGGCCGGGGCGCGCAAGGCTGGCGAGGCTGGCTCGTCCACGGGACGCATCGGCCGGGCAGCCGGCCCATACCCCCACAGCCGCGTGAGCGGCGGGCCCAGGTGGTCCAGCGCCGGCGCCACGTCCTGCTCGGCCTGGCCACCTCCCTGGCGGTGACGCTCCTGCTCGGGCTGATACCGCCGCTGCGCATGTTGTGGCTCCTGAGCGGGCTGTCCATGATGGCGCTGGTCGCCTACGTCGCCCTCCTGGCCCGCCTCCAGGGACTGGCCACCGAGCGGGAGCAGAAGCTGGCCTACCTGCCTCGGCCGCCCGACACACGGCACCTGCTGCACCGCTCCGCGAACTAGGGTCGCCGGAGCGGGAACTCGAGACCGAAATCCGGCGGACGGCGGACGTTGCTACTGGGACAAGTGGGAGAGCGGGCGCGAAGCACCCTGGAGGCCACCCATCGGGCTCGTGAGGAAGGGCTCGGCGCCTGCCGGTCCGCCATCCAGGCCTGCAGTCGAGCCATCAGGGCCGTCCACCGTGACCAGCGTGAGGTGACCGAGGCCCGGGTGTCCGAAGCCAAGGCGGCTCTCCGCCGCGCCCAGGAGGTACTCGCCCCTCACCCCACCGTGGCAGCCGCGGGGTTTCTGCACGACGCCGAGAAGGAGTACGCCGAGGCCCAGTTGACCGTCGCCCTCATCGATGCCTGCAACCGGGCGGCCACGGAATGTCGGGACCACAGCGACAGGCGGGAGCTCTCCCTCCCGGCGGCGGCGGAACTGGGTGTGGGCCTCCCCGCCTGGCTGAACGGCCTTGCCGAGGCTGCCACCGAGCTTCGCCGTCACCTCCTGGACCGGCTGCGCAGTGGCGAGCTGGCGGTGGCCGAGCTGCTGCTGCGGGCCATGGAGGACGTCTACGATGTGCTGGTCACGATCGACTACCCCGACGCCGTCACCGGGGGCCTCCGCCGAAGTACCGATGCCCTGCGCGGGGTCTTGGAACGCAGCCGCGGCGATCTGACGCTCACCCTCGTCCAGGCGCGCCTCCAGGCGGCGCTGCAGCAGGATGCGGGAACGGAGGCCGGATTGGGCTAGTCTCGTCGGGCGCGGGGGTGTAGCTCAGTCGGTAGAGCGCTACGTTCGCAACGTAGAAGTCGCCGGTTCGAGTCCGGTCACCTCCACCACGGGATCCCAGCTCAGGGCGGTGCCTGGGCTTGCCCCTCTCGGGATTCACACCCGTGGTAGGGGCGCCTCGGGACTCGCATGGCGCCGGCCGCCCGGTGGCAGGGGTCCGGCCGGAGGCACCCAGATGGCCAGGCGCCGGCCGGAGGCCGAATGACGGTGGACCATCGACCGGCGACGGAACGGGGGTTGGCGACCCCGCGTCCGGGCCGACGGCCGCCAGGTGGTCGACGGTTGCCCGAGGCGGACGCCTACCGCGCCCGGGCCGCTGGCGCCTGACGGGTCTCGGCCCCGCCGGCGACAGCGACCCGGGCGGAACGGCCTCCACCGGCGCCCGGGGCCGGGCCCACCAGCGGACGTGCTGCCAAGACGGAGGCGGAGGAACGCTCCGCAACCAGTCTGCGGACCAACTGGGTCATGGTCCGGCCCCTCTTCACCGAGGGGTACTCGCCCGGAGCCTGGTCACCGGGGTGGGAATACCGTGCACCGCGCCCACGATCGGGGCCGAGAGGTCCCGCGGCCACGTTGCGGTGGTCCTCGGTCAGCTGTTCGGCGCCGGGGGTGGCGTGACTCCATGGGCCACGGCGAACCCGTCCGGGGCCGTGTCGCCGTCGGGGCCCGACGGGACCGAAACCACGTGGGCGTGCTGAGCCATCAACCCGGCGTCGGAGTGAGACGAGTTCGCCACCAGGTTCGGCGACGTCCCGTTCACGGTCCCGCTGTCGAAGGCGATGGCACCGTAGTCCGCCAACGCCGCGAGGTGCGAACCGCGGCCATTGACCGACAAGGACGGGTCCTCCATGATCCATTCGGCCGAGGCGTCAGGGCCGCTGTGGGCGATGTCGGTACGGGAAGCGCTCATTCCCGTCGTGGTGTCCTTGAGGACGACGGTCCAAGAACCGGCTCCCGT
>DASQQH010000399.1:0-10197 GCA_035643555.1 Acidimicrobiales bacterium
GGATGTGGTGGCGGTCCCTGCCCTCGGAGAGCGGAACGATGTCCTGTCGAGCCTCAGCTAGTAGCCGCTTCCTGACCCTGGGGCTGTGGTGGTGGTGCGCATGGTGGCGATCCGGTTACCCATCGGACTCAACGCCCACCACTTTCCCCACTGGTCCGTTACGCCTTGGCCTTTGACTTGCCCGGCGGCGGTATCACCGGCGAAGCGGTGTACCGGGTGGCCATTGACCACCACCTGGTGTCCGTTTGCCATGACGGGCGGCCAGATGGAGAGGCACTTTCCGGTGCAGGGGGAATGGGAGGGGGTAGCTCCCGAAAGCTCGTAGGCCGTATGTCCAGACGGAGTCGCCAGTACGGTGCCAATAGGGGTGGACTGTGGGTGCAGCACGCTGGGAACGCCACTTGAGGAGGCAGTCGGCGACGAGGGGGGGGTGGTTGAAGAGCTGGCGGGCTGGTTGCTTCCGCATCCCGCAAGCAGGGCAGCACAGCCCACAACGGCAGCGGCGCCGAAGGCGCGGGTCGACGGTCTCATGAAGGCTCCTTATCTGTGAAGGGACCCCCGGTCAAGTGAGGGTCCGGTTGTTTACGAACTGGGAAGCCTGGGGTCGTTGGTCGCGTGCCGCGTTGGACCGCAGCCGGGGTCAAGGTGGAGCGCCCGCAACGAAGCGAGGACGAACGACCTTGATGTCGGCGAGGACCGGCGCACACTTGGAGGGTGACCTCCAGGCGGAGTCAGCTCATGCGATGACCTCCTTGGAAGCCGATTCGTGAAAGGGGTGCGCGGCGTCGCTCTGCCTATCTGGGTGCTCAGGCCGGTGAGGATGCGGGTTGTGGTGGCCTGGCGACGTGATGGCCGATGGGATGAACCCGGCGGTGCGTGGCTGCTCGTTCTTTCGGGGACGACCACCGCAAGCGGTGACGACAGGAGCCTGGCAGGAGCGAGCCGCGAGCATCAGTTGATCGAGACGAGGGCGCGCGCCGGTTCAGCCAGATGCGGCTCCACGCCGGCCCGAATCATCATCTCTTCGACCACGAACTTCCACCCAGTGCAGCCCTCCACCGCGAACGCCACGTCATCGCGGCCGGCGCAGCGCTCGGCCAACCACCGGGCCAGCACCGCCCGACCCGCAGGCCGGATCTGCCCGGTGCTCACCTCCCCGGTGTCGGTGTCCAGATAGTCGAATGTGATCTGCCCACGATGCACGTCAAACCTACCTACGATCGTCACTGCAAGGGACCTCCTCGAGCTCCTGATACGGCGACCTCATCGTGTCGCCCTGTGCCGAGGGGTCCCTTCACCTGCCATCTTTTCGGTTGTCGAGGACGGAGGAGAGAAGGAAAGCTCGGGGTGTGCGTACACCCAGACGCGGCTTGGTGCCCGGGTCATGCGGCCTGATCGTGGGGGAGTTCCCGCTGGGAGTGCTCACGGGTGGGCCGGGCGGTATCAAGGAGGCCAGCAAGCCGAGGAGGCGGCAATCGGCGCTCACGACCACCAGCCTGAGGGGTGGGAGGACATGACATCGCGGACGCGTCCCGGAGAGGGCACGAGCGACTGTCGCCTGGCGGGCCTCCGCGGCCGCGGCCGTCGCCAGGAACCAACCGAGGATGGTCAGCCAGGCGCGTCCGGGGACGACACCGACGAGGGCCTTCCAGGCGGCGAGGGCGATCACAGCTAGCCCAGGGTTTGGCCGACGTGTGCCGACATGAGGGCTGCCCCGGTCTTGTCGCATCGCCAGCGCCACAGGCCCGCACGTAGGAGCCGGCCGCCACCGAGGAGGCAGCGGGGATGATGTTGAACAGCCCCAGGGCGAGGTTGATGGCAGCGAGCCACCCTAGGGCGCCGGTGAGACGACCGACACTGCTCAGGAGGCCGACCGCGGCGATGCCGCCAAAGACCGGGGCTAGGGCCAGGCTCATCATGGGATTTGCCGCCGCTACCCGAAGCTTGGTGCCGGGGTTCGCGGCCTCGCCCCGGAGCCGAGTCATACCACCGACGAGCCAGAGGACGATCTCCTCGACCGGCAGGTGGTTGTGGCGAGCGATCACGCCGTGGGAGACCTCATGGGCCAGGAGGCCGAGGGAGAACCGGTCGCGGCTCCCACGCCGGTCAGAGCATGGGCCCACGTCGTCTGGCCAGGGCTGTGAGCGGGGAAGCGACCAGTGGCCAGTTCCCGGCCTATGAGGGCGAAGCTTACGAGCACGCCCCAGTTCACGCGGACCGGGGTCCCGGCGTTCCGCCCAAGCCCGAGGCTCGCTTCCATACCTTGCAGGTACCCGTAGGGCACCGGGCCGATAACGGAGGTGCGGGTGGAGGGGAAGGAGCGGCGCACCTGCGCAGCCTGTGACTGCTGGCGCCGCGCGCCATCGCCCCCTCGGCGCGTGTCCGGCCGCAGCTCATGTCGGCGCGGGCCGGCGCCCGGCGACGCGGCCTCGGCCCGTGCCGGTCGGCGGGATGTCGTGGGGCGGGAAGGCCCTGTGCGACTCCTGTACGGTGGGGGCAGTCGGGTGTCGCTGCTGGCCGTCGAGGGGTGCCCACCCGCCTTGAGTCGTGGTGCTGTGGGATGGTCCCACCGGGCACCCACGTCCCGCTCCCTGGAGGTGAGCAGCGCTGATGACGTTGCGCGCTCGTTCGAGACGGCCGGAGCTGCTCCCGAGGGTCGGTAGGCCGCGGTCGTCCACAAGAGATCGAGCCTTCTGTGGGGTACGACGAAGGGGCGCCTTGGTCTCGCCAAGGATGCTGGGTTGGCACACGTTGGAGGGCGATGGGAGCGACAACGTGGCTCCCCTGGTCAGCAATCATGGGCAAGGCTTCCGACCCTGATGGGCTCCGGTGCACGAGACCGCCTCGGGGTGGCGAGTCCGACCGGCGAGGACGGAAGGTTCACACGCCCGGCGCCGTTCGATGAGCACACCTGCGGCCGTCGGGACCGGGGGGTCGCCCCACTCGGGCAGAGCAAGCCGGTTGGCGACGAGGGCTTCGGCGCTGGGCTCATGCACGCCAGCAGGGGCCGCACGGGGTCGGCCGCCGGCGCGTGCCGCCCCGGGCCTCGGCGAGGGTGCACCACTGGCGGCATGGCCAAAAGCCGCGACGATATCGATGGACCCGGTGGTTCCCGGGGCACCGGCCCCCGACGCACGGTGGGCCGCCAGACTTGCGCCCCTGTTGCCCCGCTGGTCAGGCTGGGCCGGCAGGCGCAGGCCAGTATGAGCGCCTCGCCGGCGGTGGAGCTCGCCACGAGGGGTGGAGGAAAGCATCGGGGAAGCCCGGTGCTGCCCAGACTGGCCCAGACGTTGGGGCCAGATCGGCGTCGACCGCCCAGGAACGGAGGTCGTGGCGACCGCCGGCCGTGCCGCAACGGCGGTGCCAGTCGCCAAACCAGGCCCAATCACCGCGGCCGAGGCCGGCGCCCGGGCTGGTCCTCCTTCGTTTGGGACCACCGTCTCGCAGGTCCGATAGCGGGGGTCTCGCGGACGAACGAGCGGTCCTTGTCACGCCGCGCTGAGGCCCCTGACGACGATGTCGACACAGGTGCGGGCGAAGCGGTCTCCGAGGCGGCCGTACGACTGCCAGAGGCGGTGGTAGATCGCGCCGAAGAGGAGGTCCAGGGCCGTGTCCACATCCGCACCGGCAGGTATCTCTCCCCTGCCGATGGCACGCTGGAACACCTCGCGCGCATGGGTCCGCAGCGGCGCCATCACGAGGCGGTGGTAGGACTCGGCGAACGCGGGGTCCTCTTGTCCCCGCGCCACCAGGCCGGCATGGGTCCGGGCGAGTGACGGTTCCTGGGTGAGGAGGCGGATCCTCGCCCGCATGCCGGCCAGGAGGTCCCCGGCGAGGGACCCCGTGTCGGCACTCAGTGCTTCGACGCCGCCCAGAGCGGTCAGGAACGCCTCCAAGGCGACCTCCTCCTTTGAGCTCCACCAGCGGTAGATGGTCGCCTTGCTCACCCCGGCACGTGCGGCGATCTCGTCCACGCTGACCCCACTGAGCCCACGGAGCTGCAAGAGCTCGTTGGCAGCCCGAAGGACCGCCTGTCTCGAGCGCTCGCTGCGGGGTCGACCCCGCCTCGGGCTGGTGGCCTCCGGCGATGGTCTCATCCTGCCAGCCTAGTTCTGATCTCGTACGGGGCGTTTCGGTAAGGCAGCCGTGGGCGTGGGACTGGGTGAGGCGTCGGCAACGGGTGGGTGCCCCAGGTGGGTGATCACTGACGGTGGTTGCCCACGACTTGCCGCGGTGGGACGAGTGGCCCGGACAGGAGGGGAGCGGGGAAGGGTCCTGGGAGATGGGCACTGCCCTGGACCCTGTGGCACCAGGGTGAGCGTGGCGTCGCCCGGCGAGATGGACGACGACGTGGGTATGGGCCCCGCCGGGATGCCTCGGTCGGCCGGGAATAGCCGGAGCGATCGTCTCGTTGGCCCAATTGGAAACGAGACGACTCGTACTGAAGGAAGCGATGCCTGCTACGTCCACCCAGCCAGCAGTTGCCAGCGGGACGTTCGTGATTGGCGGAGACCTGCCCGTGGTCCGGCTCGGGTACGGGGCCATGCGCCTGACTGGTCCTGGCATCTGGGGCCAGCCACGGGACCGGTCCGAAGCTGTGGACGTTCTGCGGCGAGCAGTCGACCTCGGCGTCAATCTCATCGACACCGCCGACGCCTATGGGCCCTATGTGAGTGAGGAGCTCATCCGGGAGGCCCTCCACCCCTACCAGGACAACCTGGTGATCGCGACGAAGGCGGGCCTGGTTCGCACCGGACCCGACGAGTGGCACCCGGTCGGCCGTCCGGAGTACCTGCGTCAAGAGGCGGAGATGAGCCTCCGGCGGCTGGGCCTCGAGCGGATTGACCTGTTCCAACTGCACCGAATCGACCCCAACCTTCCGGTGGAGGAGCAGTTGGGTGTGCTGAACGAGCTCCAGCGCGAGGGGAAGATCCGCCACATCGGGCTGTCGGAGGTCTCCGTGGACCAGTTGCGACGGGCGCAGCAGACGACCACGGTGGCGACTGTTCAGAACCTCTACAACCTGACCGATCGCCGGTCGGAGGAGGTGCTCAGGGCTTGCGATGCCGAGGGCATTGGCTTCATCCCCTGGTTCCCGGTCGCCACGGGCAGCCTCGCCAGGGCCGGTGGTCCTCTCGAGCCGATCAGCCGGGCGACGAACGCAACGCCGGCCCAGCTTGCCCTGGCCTGGTTGCTCCGTCGCTCCCCGGTCATGATGCCGATCCCGGGGACGTCCTCGGTGGCCCACCTCGAGGAGAACGTGGGTGCCGCGACCGTGGAGTTGTCGGACGAGCAGGTGGCCGAGTTGGAGCGGGCGGCCTGACCGACCGCCGTCCACAGGTCATTTGCTTTCCGAGGAGGTAGACCAGTTGACAACGCGTCCGGGGGGGGATCGCGGTCGGCCCTGATGTGAGCCCTCCCCGCGTTCTCCAGCTCGTGATGGCCGTCGCCGCTGGTCTCGCCGTCGCCAACCTGTACTATGCGCAACCCCTCCTCGGAACCCTGTCGCGCAGTCTGTCGGTCCCGCCCGGAGCCGTGGCCACCCTGGTCACCGTGACTCAGGTGGGGTATGCGGTGGGGTTGGCCTTCTTGGTCAGTCTCGGGGACATCTGGGAGCGACGCCGTCTCGTGAGCGGCTTGCTGCTGGTAACGGCCGGGAGCGCAGCCGGGGCCGCCCTCGCCCCGTCGCTCGCCTGGTTGGAGGTTGCCGTCATCGCTCTGGGTGCGACGTCGGTGGTGGCCCAGATCCTGGTACCCCTGGCCGCCGACCTATCCGGCGAACGGGTGCGAGGTCGGGTGGTTGGGACGGTGATGACGGGGCTGTTGCTGGGTATCCTGATGGCCAGGACAGTATCGGGGGCGTTGGCGCAACTGGCTGGTTGGCGGGCCGTCTTTTGGTTGTCGGCGTCGCTCATGGTCGGCCTGTCGGTGGGCCTGCGTCTGGTGCTCCCCCGGAGCCGGAACGCTACAGCTCTGTCCTATCCACGGGTACTTCGGTCGGTGGTGATGATCTTCGCTGCCGAGCCCATCCTCCGGCGAAGGTCTCTGTACGGTGCCCTGGCGTTTGCCGGCTTTAGCGTCTTCTGGACAACGGCCGCGTTCGCCCTCTCCGGGCCCCCCTATCACTACGGGAACGGCGTCATCGGATTGTTTGGCCTGGCCGGCGTGGCTGGCGCCATTTGCGCCTCACTCGCCGGCCGTCTGACGGATCGAGGGTGGGCTTCGTGGACCACCGGCGGCTTTCTGGCCATTATCACGGGATCGTTCGGCTTGTTGGTCCTCGGTGGGAGCAGCCTTCTTCCGTTCGTCGTGGGGGTCGTCCTGCTTGACCTCGGCGTCCAGGGCATCCAGGTCACCAACCAGGGTGTCATCTACCGCCTCCGCGACGACGCCCGCAGCCGGATCAACACCGCCTACATGATCTCGTACTTCGCCGGGGGCGCGGCAGGCTCCGCTCTGGCGGGGCTGGCCTGGTCGACGACCCGCTGGGCGGGGGTTTGCGCGCTCGGCGCTCTCATCGGGCTGGTCGGGCTGGGCGTATGGGGTAAGGAACGCCTCGGGGCCGGGAGGCACCGTACTCCACGGCAGCGGCGACCGGCGGTCGATGCCGGCGCCCGGCAGGAGAAGGTCCAGGCAGGTTGCTGAGTGACGACGGTCAGATTGCGGTGCGGTCCTGCGGTCAGCGCTGGGGTGATTAGCAACGAGAAACAGCGGCGCGGTGGTGGCCCCTGATCACCGGGCATGCCGCCGCTACGTGTCCCCATGGGCCGAGAGCCGGGGGGAACCCAGGCGCGGGCGGGCCTCGTCGAGGGCGCGCGATAGTCGGTGTCCCCGATAGCTGCCCTGCCCACTGGGGTGGCCGTCGGACCCTCACCCACCTCAATGGGAGGTGGGTGGTGACCACGGCTCCGGTGGGCAGGAAGACTCCAGGGTCCGCCCAGGCGGGACGGCGACCCAGGCGGGTGCGGGCGCACTGGTGCGCGCGGATTGTCGTCAGGTCGCCGCCTCTGGCCCTGGTTCGATGCATGCACATGGAGACCCTTGCGGCTTCGCTTCGAGCGACGGGATCAGCCATGACCGCGTGCTGGCCACCAGGCGGGGCTACCCGCCATCCCAGTCCCAGCTCCCTCGTTCCAAGGCCCGTCGGAGCAGGGAGAGCATCTGCTTGGCGACCCGGTCTGTCGGGTCCTCCTCGAGGTCCGTCAGGACCTGGCGTCGAGCGATCTCCATGCCACGACGGTCGCCTTGGGCTACCCCGACGAGGTCGTCGGCCGGGTCCTCCGTGCCCTCCAGGCGGCTGGTCGCCAGTTCCCGGCATCGTTGCAGGATCGGTTGCGCCCGTGTCCCGGACCCTCCCGGTGGCGTGGGTTCCCCCCCCGTTCCATCCGGCGCCGTCATCGTGCCTCCGTTCCGTGTTGTGTCGGGTGGAGCAGCGGTCTGACGGACGGGGAAGTTGCCTCAAGCCACGGCCCTGTCTCCACGGCCTCCCGGCCGTCGGGTGCGACCCCTCACCAGCCTACGAGCACTCTACGACCTGGAGCCGCTCCCCAGCGGAGGAACCAATGGGCATCGGTCGAGTTCGACGACCAAACGTGGGTGTCTCGGCCAGCTGACCACGGAGGTGACGCCGGCGGCCATCCAGGACCCGGAGCGTCGTCGCCTGGGGCCAGGGAGATCTCCTTGTGGGACGGCTCCTGGTGGGATCGGTAGGCTGCTGTCGGGCGATAGGGCTCGCCGGAATCGCCAGTTGGCTGATGGCTCCCACCGGGATCGGGGTCATGGCCGGAGGTCGGCATGCAGAGCGAGCTCGAGAGGCTTCAGCAGGCGACCGAGGCGTTAGCCGGATCGGCCCGTGGGCGCCAGGGGGCGTGGCCGAGCGTGCGGCACGCCTGGGCGAGCGCCTGGCCCAGGGCTACTTCCACCTCTCGATCCTGGGCGAGTTCAACCGGGGCAAGTCGACCCTGGTCAACGCCCTCCTGGGCCAAGAGGTCCTGTCCATGGGGGCGCTGCCGGTCACCGCGGTCGCCACCGAACTCACCTACCGCCGTCCAGGCGCCGTTGTGGTCCATCTTGGCGGCATCGCGGTCGACCTCGGCTCCGAGGTCGAGGTGGCCGACTACGCGACCGAGGCCGGCAACCCCGCCAAGGCCAGGAAGGTGGCTCGAGTCGAGATCCGGGTGCCGTTTTGGTTCCTCCAGGCGGGCCTGGTCCTGGTGGACACCCCCTGGAGTCGGCTCCATCCAGCAACACGCCGACGAGGCCGCACGGGCCGCCCTGTTCGACGCCGACGGGGCCATCGTCGTGCTCTCTGCGGACGCCCCCGGTCAGAGCCGGAGCGCCGCCTCGTGGCCACCCTTTCCGACCGGCAGGGCCCCATGTTCTTCGTGCTCAACCCGTGGAAGGCGCATGGGATGGGACGATGGCGCGGCCCAGGGTCGGCGGCCGTTTCCGGCCTGGTCGGCCCACCACCCGGGCTTGCGTCGGTGGCCTCGGGCGCGGACCGGTGGCGGTCCCGATGACGAGGGTCGACGGTGGGAGAAATGGCCGGCGCCGGCGTTGCGAGAGGGGCACCTTGGCATGCCAGGTGGAGAGCCTGGCTGGTCTGCGCGGGCTGGACAGTTACTCGGGTGACGCCTCCCCGCGCGGCGATGCGGTGCGCGGGGGTCGAGGCTCCCGGCCGCCGCTCGCGGCGGCGGCCGGTCTACCGCCGGGCCCTGAGGAGCGCGACCGCGTCGGTCAGTCCCGAGGCGAGGTCGATCCGTCCGACGACGTCGCCCCGGTCGTTGACGCCATTGGGGATCGTGGCGGTCCCCCCGGCCGACCCGAGGTCGATGAGGCGCCCATCCGACCACAAGGCGGCGTCGGTACCCCCCGACGGGGAGTCGACCCATCCCACCACCACGCCCCGCTGGTTGATACCCAGGCCCGCGCCGTCACCGCCGAGTGTGGGCAGCACCGTCATCTTCTGGTTGCGCCACATCACCGGGTGGAACCCGGCGTGTAGGAGCGTTCCGGCGATCTGCCCACGGTCGTTGATTGCCGTCGCCTCACTCTGGGCATCCATCGGTGTCGAGAGCGGAGTCATGGCGCCGTGGGTTCGCAGGAACGCCTGTTCGACACCGGACCTCTCGGTGCTCCACCCCACCACCTGGTCCCGGTTGTTGATCCCTCGAGCGAGGCTCTGAGGAAAGGTGGCACCCAGGGTGCCCAGGTCGGCCATCCTCCCGCGGGACCACAGGAAGGCGTGGGGGCTCCCCCCGCTACCGGGTTGGCTCTCGCCGGCGACGTCGCCGCGGCTATTGAGCGCCGTTGCTCCGCTGAACGAGCCGCCCAGCGTGCCGAGATCGGTCATCCGCCCCCGGAACCACAGAAAGGCATGGCTCACCGTCAAGTCGGAGCTGGAGCACGTACCGGCCACCTGCCCCCGATCGTTGATCGCCTGGGCGGTGCAGTCGGTCAACCCGCCTCCGAGGGTGCCGAGGTCGATCCGGCCACCGTGTTGCCACATGACGGCCCGGGGCCCGGTGGCCGTCTGCGCCCTCCCGACGATCTGGCCCCGGTCGTTGACGGCGAACGCCTGGCCTGGCCCGAGGTTGATCCAGGTCCGCGAGGGTGTTGTGGAGTGTGCCACCGCAGCGGGGGCGGCGACGACGAACAGGCTTGTGAGGCCGAGGACGCCCATCAGTCCTCGGATCGGGTACCGCCCAGAGCGGCGTCGAGTGGCCCCCGGGCTGCCCCTCATCCGGCCAGCACGACCTTCATGCCCGCTGCGGGCGTCGTCACCTTGCTGCATTCCCCCCCTCGGTCCAGGACGATCCCCTGGGTGGCGCGACTCCCCCCAGCGCCCCAATGGAAAGTCTGTGCACACCGACACCACCGGGTCAAGGGAATCCTTTCGTCCACCGGTGGCCGGGCTGGGGGACAGGGGAGCGACACCGGGTCGTGGGTCGCCAGGGCCCGTCCTGTGACAGCGTCCGTCCCGCTTTCCACAGCGCCACCGCGCCGATGGCCTGTCGGTGGGTGCCGTGGTCCTCCCCGCCCGTGGGCCCGGGCCTTCGGTGATGGGCGGTGCGGCCCGCGGGGGCCAGCCAGTGGCGGCTAGGCGACGTAAAGGCGGATCCTCACCCGCCGACGGGTGGCCTCGTCCGGAACCGGGCTGGCAGGAGGTGGACCGGAGGGGAAGGGGTCCTCCCCGGG
>DASQQH010000400.1:0-2921 GCA_035643555.1 Acidimicrobiales bacterium
CCGCCGACGAGCTGCGCAGCCAGGTGGCCGAGCTGGTCGTGGCCGCCTCGTCCCAGGTGATCGGCCGGGAGCTCGAGGCGGAGGCGCACCGGGCGCTCATCGACCAGGCCATCCAGGAGGTGGAGTCCGGTGCCTGAGGCCGCGGTGGGTGCCGTGATCCTCAGGGCGACCTGCTCCGGCCGGTCCGAGGTCCCGGGCTGACGATGCGGGAGGAGCTGCGTGGCTTCGCCGCCGCCGTGCTCGGGCAGGCCAGGGAGGCGGGGACCCTGGCCCGGGTGAGGGGTGAGCTGGAGGTGCTGGCCCAGGTGGTCCTGGACAGCGAGGCCCTCTACGACGCCCTCACCGACGGGGCCATCCCGGCCGCCAGCCGCCGGGCGGTGGTGGAGGATCTGCTGGGCCAGGCCGACCGGGCGACGGCCCTGCTGGCCGGGGAGGTCATCGCAGAGGAGACCGCGGGGGAGGTCCCACCCGTCCTCGAGTGGCTGGTCGCCCGTGCCCGGGCCGAGCAGGAGGCCGCGGAGGGCCAGGCAGGGTCGTCCCCTGACCCCCCCGCCGGCCGCAGCGTCCTCCGCCAGCGCTTGGACGGCTTCGCCACCGCCCTGTTCCGGGACCTCGAGGACCGCTCCGACATCGACGAGGTCGAGGACGAGCTGTTCCGCTTCGCCCGCACGGTGGAGGCCACCGCGGAGCTGCGGACCGCGCTCACCGGCCCGGACCTCCCCCTCGCCGTGCGGGAGGGCGTGGTCCGGGACCTGCTGGCGGACCGGGCCCGCCCGGCGACCCTGCGACTGGTCTCCTACGCCCTGGCCAGCTCCCGCGGTCGGGGGCTCGTCTCCCTCCTGGACTGGCTGGTGGAGCGGGCGGCGGCCGAGCGGGGCCTGCGGGTGGCCGACGTCCGGGCCGCCGTGGACCTGGACGAGGACCAGCGGGCCCGGCTCACGACCGGGCTGTCCCGGTTGATCGGGCGCCAGGTGGAGGTGCGGGTGACCGTGGATCCCACGGTGATCGGGGGTGTGCGGATCCTGCTCGGCAACACCGTGATCGACGGTACGGTCCAGCACCGCCTCGACCAGCTCCGGGCTCGCCTGGCCCGGGGGCCGGCCGCGGGATCGAGGACAGGGACCGCCACCAGCGTCGCCGGTGGGACACCCCGTCCGGCCGGAGACGGGCACGTCACCGGGGAACACGACGGCGGCAGAGGCACCGACGGAAGCGACTAGGACGGTAGCTGGAACAAGGCCAGGCCGCCGGTCGTGGCTGTGGAAAGGCAAGGGAAGCAAGGCTGATGTCAGAGCTCACGATCAACCCCGACGAGATCGCGGCTGCCCTCCGCCGCCACATCGAGTCCTACACGCCCGGGGTGAGCACCGAGCAGGTGGGCCGGATCACCGAGGTCGGGGACGGCATCGCCCGGGTGTCCGGTCTGCCGGGTGCAGGCGTCAACGAGCTGCTGGAGTTCGAGGACGGCACCCTCGGGCTGGCGCTCAACCTGGACGAGGACACGATCGGGGCCGTCATCCTGGGGGAGGCGGAGCACCTCGAGGAGGGCCACCTCGTCAAGGCCACCGGTCGCATCCTCTCGGTGCCGGTGGGTGACGGCCTCCTGGGCCGGGTCGTGAACCCCATCGGGGAGCCCCAGGACGGCAAGGGGCCGATCAACGCCGAGGACCACCGCCGGCTGGAGGTCCAGGCCCCGGGGATCGTCGATCGCCAGCCGGTGAAGGAGCCCCTCCAGACCGGGATCAAGGCGATCGACACGATGATCCCCATCGGCCGTGGCCAGCGGGAGCTCATCATCGGGGACCGCAAGACCGGCAAGACGGCCATCTGCGTGGACACCGTGATCAACCAGCGGGGCAAGGGGGTGAAGTGCATCTACGTCGCGGTGGGCCAGAAGGGCTCCACGGTGGCCCAGACCGTGGACACCCTGGACCGCTACGGTGCCCTCGAGTACACGGTGGTGGTGAGCGCTCCCGCCTCGGAGCCGGCCCCCTTCAAGTACCTCGCTCCCTACGCGGGCTGCGCCATGGGTCAGCACTGGATGGAGCAGGGAGAGGCGGCCCTCATCGTCTACGACGACCTGTCCAAACAGGCCGAGGCCTACCGCCAGCTCTCGCTCCTGCTCCGGCGGCCCCCCGGCCGGGAGGCCTATCCGGGCGACGTGTTCTACCTCCACTCCCGCCTGCTCGAGCGGTCCGCCAAGCTCTCCGACGCCAAGGGTGGCGGGTCCCTCACCGCCCTCCCCGTCATCGAGACCAAGGCGGGGGACATCTCCGCCTACATCCCCACCAACGTGATCTCCATCACCGACGGCCAGATCTTCCTCGTGACCGAGCTGTTCCACTCGGGGGTACGACCGGCGATCGATGTGGGCAACTCCGTCTCCCGGGTGGGGGGGTCCGCCCAGATCAAGGCCATGAAGAACGTCGTGGGGACCCTCAAGCTGGAGCTGGCCCAGTTCCGGGAGCTGGAGGCCTTCGCCACCTTCGGGTCGGAGCTGGACAAGGTGTCCCAGGCCCAGCTCGACCGTGGCTACCGCTTGACCGAGCTGTTGAAGCAGCCGCTCAACGCGCCGCTGCCGGCCGAGGAGCAGGTGATGATCGTCTTCGCCGGGACCAAGGGCTACGTCGACGACGTCCCCGTGGAGGAGGTACGTCGCTTCGAGCGTGAGCTCCTCGACTACCTGCGCGCCCGCCACGACGATCTCCTGGAGGAGATCCGCTCGACCGGGAACCTGCCCGAGGAGGAAAAGCTGCAGGCGGCGATGGATGGCTTCAAGGCGACCTTCGCGCCGGCGCGGGCGACCGCCGCCCCCGGTGGGGAGGCGAGCGCCGACGGGGCCGGCGAGGACCGTGCAGGCCGGGCCGGGGGCGAGGACGGTGCGGCTGCACCCGGCGGGCAGGCCGAGCAGGCGACGTCGG
>DASQQH010000401.1:0-4301 GCA_035643555.1 Acidimicrobiales bacterium
CGCCGTGCCACCGGGGACGCCGACGCGGCGACCGGGGTCCCAGGCCCGCCTCGAGGGGATCGGGCGCCTCGGGCGGGGCCACCCCAGCGTCCACCACGCCCGCCTCGTGGCTGCCCGTGCCTGCCCGGTGTGGCGTGCGCCGAGACGACCGCTGTCGTGCCCCGCCGGTCGAGGTTGGGGCGCCGCGCCCGCCCGTTACGACTCGGCCGGCCAGGTCCAGGCCCCGGCGAGGTCGGTGGCGACCACCTCCTCGTAGGCGACGTCGTCCACCGAGAGGAGGCCGAGCCAGTGGGCGAACCGGTTGAGCGAGGAGACGGTCCCCGGGGCGATGGCGGTCTGGTAGAAGGGGAGGTCCCGTGCGATGACCTGGGTGATCAGGGAGGTCTCGTGGGCGGGGAAGCGCGGCCGGGCCGCCTCGGCCGCCCGCCCGGGGTCCGCGGTCAAGGCGGCGTGGGTCCTGGCGATCGCCCGGAGCACCGCGGCCAGCTGCTCGGGCTCGTCACGGACACGGCGCTCGGTGGCCACCAGGGCGGCGAAGGTGTAGTCGGCCGCCCCGGGTGGTCCGTCGCCCCGGCGGGCGTCGAGGGCCACCGTCCCGGTGCCCTCGCTGACCGCCACCTCCGCCCCCATCCCGTTCGCCCAGAAGCCGTCCAGCGCCCCGGTCCGGAGCGCCTCGGCGGCGGTGACGCCGAAGGAGACGCTGCCGTCGGAGGTCCCGGGGACGGCGCAGAGCTCGAGGTCGGTCTCCGGGTCGATGCCGGCCTCGATGAGGAGGCGGCGGAGGCCGTCCACGGGGCCGGGGGCCGCCCCGATCCGCAGGCCGCGGAGCGCGGCGAGGTCGCCCCGGCCGATCCCCAGGTCCGACCGGAGGACCAGGAACCAGTACATGTGCTGGGACAGGGCGCCGAGGAGCCGGCAGCCCTGCCAGTCACCGAAGGCGTAGAGGGGGGCGTGAGCGGCGCCGACCGCGAGGTCCAGGGCGCCCTCCGCCAGCTGGTGGAAGGTCGTAGGGACCGGGTAGACCAACTCCACGGTGGCGGGCACCCCTTCCTCGGCCAGGAAGCCCAGCTCCGCGGCGGCGATCACCGGGAAGTACGAGGGGGAGATCAGGTCGGGGATACCTACGCGCAGCATGGCGTCCTCTCGTCGGGGCGGCTGGGCACGGCGGGGTCCCGGTCACCGGTGGCAGGGTGGGCGGCCAGGTCGATCATGTCCCTAGGTCGTTGACTCTGGTACACGACCGGGGTAGCTTACGCCCTTGCGTGGCGCCCGGGGAACCCGGTGGATGGACCGTGACGAGGCCGTGGGGATCGGCGACGACCGGGCGGTGACCCCTGGGTGTGCCGGCCGGCGGGGGGTGATCCGGCTGGTCGCTCGGCGGCCCGGCCAGGTGGAACACCGTCCCCCGCCCCGATGGCCGGGACGGGTGACGTCCTAGGTGGGCCGGGGGAGGAGCAGCGGGTCGGTGTCGCCGGAGCCGGGGCGGGCGGTCCTCGCCCACGCCATCGAGGCCCTGCAGGCCCAGGAGGTCGAGGGGGCCCAGCCGGCCGTCGAGAGCGGCGAGTTCCAGCGCTACTTCTACGGCATCGCCGAGGCCCACCAGATCATCCGCAAGGTCTTCCGCCTGGTCGACGAGCAGGCCAAGGTCGCCGGGCTCGACCCGCTCGAGCACAAGCTGCTCATCCAGGTGTTCGGGGCGCCCGAGGCGCCCTTGCGGGTCAGCGAGGTCGCCCGCCGCCTCGACATCCCCGCGGCCCTCACCTCCCGGCTCATCAACCGCCTGGCGGCCCGGGACCTGGTGGCGCGCTCGCCCGACGAGGAGGACCGCCGCACCATCCGGGTCGCCGCCACCGAGGCCGGACGACACCTGCTGGCGGCGATCGACCGGGACGTGCGCACCCATGTGAGCCGCTTCCAGGACCAGGTCACCGACAGCGAGCGGGCGGCGGCCCTCGAGATCTTCGCCTTCTACCTCGGCGCCCGGTCGCGGGGCCGGGATGGTCGGACAGTATGATGACCCGACGATGGCCCGGCTGGTGGTCCCCCCCACGCTCGAGGAGGCCTGCGGCCTGCTCGAGGAGGCCCCCGGGGAGGCCGTGCCGCTGGCGGGCGGCACGGCCCTGCAGATGCTCCGCCGGCGCGGCGAGTTCGCCGCGGGGACCCTCGTGGACCTGCGCCGGGTCCCGGGCCTGGACCGGCTCCAGGCAGCGGGGGGTGGGGTGTCGATCGGGGCGCTGGTCACCCACCGCCGCATCGAGTCGGACCCGGTGGTGCGCCGGACGGTGCCGGTCCTTGCCGACATGGCCTCCCAGATCGCCAACGTGCGGGTCCGCAACGCCGCCACGCTCGGGGGGAACCTCGCCCACCGCGACCACCGCCTGGACCCCCCGGGGGTCCTCATGGTGCTCGGGGCGACGGTCGAGCTGGCCTCCCGGCACGGCCGGCGGACCGTCCCGGTGGGGGACCTGTTCACCGGCTGCGGGGACACCGTGCTGGCACCCGGGGAGCTGGTGGTCGCCGTGCACGTACCGGCTCCGCCGCCCGGGGCCCGGGCGGCCTTCGCCAAGTACAAGAGCCTGGGGGCCAACGACTGGCCCTGCGCGGCGGTCGCCGCCTGCCTGTCGGGCGACGACGGGCGCCGGACCCTGGACCTCGGGCTGACGGCGGTCAGCCCCTCCCCGGCGGCCCTGCGCCTGGACGTCTCGGGCCTGGGCCTGGCGGCCGCCCTGGACCAGGCGGACGCCGCGGTGAGCGGGGTCCTGGCCCCGGTGTCGGACCTGCGGGGGAGCGCCCGGTTCAAGGCCCGGGTCACCCGGGTCCTCTGTCGCGACACGATCGACGCGCTCTGGGAGGGACCCCAGCCATGACCACCGTGACCGAGGCGCCGCCCGCCCCGGGGGGGACCACGGCCGTGGGGGCCTCGGTCCCCCGGGTGGACGCCCTGGCCAAGGCCCAGGGCCGGCTGGGCTACACCGGGGACTGGCACCTCCCGGGCCTCCTCGAGGTGGCCGTGGCGCGGGCCACCCGCCCCCACGCCCGGCTGCGGGCGGTGGACGTGGCCCCGGCCCTGGAGATGGCGGGGGTCGTCACCGTCGTCACCGGCGAGGACCTGGAGGCCGCCCTGGGCGAGCGCCACCGCACGGGCCCGGCCTTCCACGACCAGCCGATCCTCGCCACCGACCGGGTCCGCTACCACGGCGAGCCGGTGGCCGCGGTGGTCGCCACCGACGCTCGCACCGCCCGGCGGGCCGCGGCGGCGATCGTGATCGACTACGAGGACCTGGACCCCGTCCTCGACGTGCAGGCCGCCATCGCCGGCGGCCCCTTCGTCCACGACCGCCTCCGCCCCGCCTCGGTGTTCGGTGACCTGGCCCACCTCCGGGGCCAGGAGGCGACCAACGTCTGCTACGAGTTCACGCTCCGCTCGGGGGAGGTGGCCGCCGCCCTCGGGGGGGCGGCACACGTGCTCGAGGGGACGTTCTGGAACCCCCCCGTCCACCACGTGCCGATGGAGCTGCCCTGCACCCTGGCCTGGGTGGAGGGCGACCGCCTCGAGGTGGTCTCGGCCACCCAGACCCCCTCGTATGTCCGCCAGTCCCTGGGCGGGGTGCTCGAGCTGCCCCTGCACCGTGTCCGGGTGCGGGTGCCCCACCTGGGCGGGGGCTTCGGCTCCAAGATGTACGACCGCCTCGAGCCCCTGGTGGCGGTCCTCGCCTGGCGGCTGCAGCGCCCGGTGCGCTTCGGCCTCACCCGGGAGGAGGCCTTCCTGCTCATCACCCGCCACGGCGTCGCCGTCCGGTTCCGCCTGGGGGCCGACCACGCCGGCCGGCTGCTCGCCATGGACGCCGAGGTTGCCTACGACACCGGCGCGTACGCCGACATCGGCCCCCGGATCGCCGCCAAGTCCGGGATGGTGGCGACCGGGCCCTACCGGGCGGAGGCCGTTGCCATCACCTCCCGCTGTGTCTACACCAACAAGCCCTCGGCCGGGGCGTTCCGGGGCTTCGGGGTGCCCCAGGTCGTGTGGGCCCACGAGTGCATGGTGGACGACCTGGCCCGGACCCTCGGCCGCGACCCCTACGAGTGGCGCCGGGAGCAGCTGCTCGGCGAGGGCGACGAGCACCCGGTCGGCACGCCGATGCACAGCGCCGACACCCTCGGCTGCCTGGACCGGGTGGCCGAGGCCCTGGACTGGTCCACACCCCTGGACCGGGGGACCGACCGGGTGGCCCGCGGCCGGGGCGTCGCCGTCGGCCTCAAGGCGGTGCTGACGCCGACGATCTCGGGCGCGGTGGTCCAGC
>DASQQH010000402.1:0-3935 GCA_035643555.1 Acidimicrobiales bacterium
GGGCGGCCCGGCCAGCACCCGGTGGGCGACGGCCACGGCGTGGCGGCGGTCCGGGCCGCTCATCCGGTGCCACAGCCCCCGCTCGGCGGGTGAGAGCAACGCGCCCACCCAGGCCTCGGCGGCAGGCGGTGGCCCGTGGGGCAGCAGCGAGCCCCCGAAGCGTCCACCCAGGTGCCTGGCCTGCCGCCAGGCGGCCCGCCACCGTCCCGGCCCGGGGCGCGCCGATAGCTGCCGCTCCGGGATCAGGGCCCCAGCAGGTGTGCCCACAGGTTGATCGCCGGGTCGAAGACGTGGTTGAGCACCCCCGGGACCAGGAACACCAGCAGGAAGACCACGGGCAGGGCGAACATCCGGATCCGCAGGTAGCCGGGCAACCACGACCGGGGCAGGAACCGCTCGATGACGGCGGAGCCGTCGAGGGGCGGGAGGGGGATCAGGTTGAACACGGCCAGGAGGACGTTGGCCACCCCGAAGTAGAACAGCGCCTGGACCCCGAGGGGCAGCTGGCCCGGGGAGTAGATGGGGGTTGGGATCGTCGGCAGCACCAGCCGGAGGCCGAGGGCCGCCAGCCCGGCCAGGACGATGTTGGTGGCGGGCCCGGCCAGGGCCACCACCAAACTGCCGTTGCGGGGGTGGCGCAGACGGGAGACGTTGACCGGCACGGGCTTGGCGTAGCCGAAGGCGGGGAAGCCGCCGATGACCAGGACCGCGGGCAGGATGAGCGAGCCGAGGATGTCGATGTGGGGGATGGGGTTGAGGGTGAGCCGGCCGGCACGCTTGGCGGTGTCGTCGCCGAGGGCCAGGGCGACCACCCCGTGTGAGATCTCGTGGAGGATGATCGAGGGGATGAGGACCGCGAACAGCAGCAGGCTGGCGCCGCGGACGATGTGGCCCCTGGCCAGGATGTAGGCCAGCACCACGACCAGCAGGCCGGCGAGGACCTGGTAGCCCCGCACGCGGCCGCCGGGGCCGACGACCCGGCGCACTACCGCCTGGCCGCCGCGCACCTGATGCAGAACCGCGCGGTCAACATGGCCTCCAGCCGGGCCGGGGCGATCGGCTGCCCACAGGCCTCGCAGAGGCCGTAGGTGCCACGGTCGAGCTTGTCGAGGGCCCACTCGACCTCGGCGAGGGTCTCCCGCAGGGACCCGGCCAGGGTCTCGGCCTCACCACGCTCCGCGGTGACCTGGCTGGAGTCGGCGAAGTTGGGGTCGTAGGAGAGGGTGGCGCCGTCGCCAAACCCCAGCTCGGCCAGCTTGGCACGCAGGGCCGACCGCTCGTTCTCGAGCAGCTCCCGGTAGTCGACCGCCGGTGCGTCATTGGACACGTCCCAAGGTTACCCTCACGTCGGCCCCCGCTCGCCCCATTCGGCGCGCTCGTGCCAGGGGGGTGGCACCCCGTGCCTGCGGCCCAGTTGTTCCCCCGGACCCGGCTGCCTACACCCGGTTCCCCCCTCCGCCGGCGAGGATCTCCCTGGCCAGGCACAGACCGAGGACGGTCTTGGCGTCGACGATGGCGCGGCGCCCCACCAGGTCCGGGACCTCCGCCAAGCGGACCTTCTCGATGGTCATGTTCGCCTCCTCCACCCCCTGGGGCGAGCTCCCACAGGGGGTGAGGCCCCGGGCCAGGTACAGGTGGCTCAGCTCGTCGCAGTAGCCGGGGGAGTTGTAGAACTCCCCCAGGTCGAGGACCTCCCGGGCCGTCATGCCCACCTCCTCGGCCAGCTCCCGCCGGGCGGTGTCCTCGAGGGGCTCCCCCGCCACGTCGCACTTGCCGGCGGGCAGCTCCAGGAGCTCCCGTCCCACCGGGGCCCGGAACTGGCGCACCACCAGCGCCGCCTCGCCGCCGTCCACCACGGGCACCACCACCACCGCCCCGGGGTGGTGGACGATGTCCCGGCTGAAGGTCCTGCCGTCGGGCGCGGCGAAGCTGGCACGGGCCACCGTGAACAGGGAGGTCACACAGAGGTGGTCCTCCGAGAGCGGCTGGAAGCCCATCTGTCCGCCCGGCACTAGGCGCCGACGTCGGCCAGCTGGGTCCGGGGCACCTTGGCCAGGGCCGCGCCGACCAGGGCCCGGAAGAGCGGATGGGGACGGTCGGGTCGGGAGAGGAACTCGGGGTGGGACTGGGTCCCCACCCAGAAGGGGTGGCTGGCGAGCTCCACCATCTCCACCAGACGGTCGTCCACCGAGGTTCCCGAGCACACGAGCCCGGCCTCCTCCAGGCGTCGGCGGTACCTCGGGTTCACCTCGTAGCGGTGGCGGTGGCGCTCCTTCACCACCGGCTCCCCGTAGGCCGCAGCCACACGGGTCCCGGGCCGGAGGGCGGCGGCGTAGGTCCCGAGGCGCATGGTCCCCCCGTAGTCCTCCACCCGCCGCTGCTCCTCCATGAGGTCGATCACCGGGTAGGGGGTGAGGGCGTCGAACTCGGTGGAGTTGGCCCCGGGGAGCCCCGCCAGCGAGCGGGCCAGGTCGACCACCATGGCCTGCAGACCCAGGCACAGCCCCAGACAGGGCATGCCGTGCTCCCTGGCGAAGGCGGCCGCGGCCACCTTGCCCTCCACCCCCCGCTCGCCGAAGCCGCCGGGGATCACCATGCCGTCGAGTGCCGAGAGGCGGCCCTCGGCGAGGAGGGCGGTGACCTCCTCGGCCTGGATCCAGTCCAGCACCACCGACACGTCGTGGTAGAACCCGGCGTGGCGGAGGGCCTCCACCACCGACAGGTAGGCGTCGGGGACGGCCACGTACTTGCCGACGACCCCGATCCGCACGGTCCCGGTGGCCGCCCGGGCCCGGTCGACCATCCCCTGCCAGGCCGACAGGTTGACCGTGTGGTCCGGGACGTCGAAGCCCAGCAGGGAGCACACGTGGTTGTCGAGGCCCTCGTCGTGGAGGACCAGGGGCAGCTGGTAGATGTCGGGCACGTCCACGTTGGACACGACCGCCCCGAGCGGCACGTCGCAGGTGAGCGAGATCTTGCGCTTGAGGGCGGGATCCAGGGGGTTCTCGGTGCGGCACACGATCACGTCCGGCTGGATGCCCCGGCTCCGCAGCTCCTCGACCGAGTGCTGGGTGGGCTTGGTCTTGTGCTCACCGGACGGGCCGATCGAGGGCACCAGGGTCAGGTGGACGTAGCACACGTTGGCCTTGCCGACCTCGGTGCGGAACTGGCGGATGGCGTAGAGGAAGGGGAGGATCTCGATGTCGCCCACGGTCCCCCCGACCTCGGTGATGACCACGTCCACGTCGTCGGTGGCGAGCCGGAGGATGCGCGCCTTGATCTCGTCGGTCACGTGCGGGATGACCTGGACGGTGTGGCCCAGGTAGTCCCCCCGGCGCTCCTTGGCGATCACCCCCGCGTAGATGGAGCCCGTCGTGGCGTTGCTGTCCCGGGAGAAACTCTCATCGACGAAGCGCTCGTAGTGACCGAGATCGAGGTCGGTCTCCCCGCCGTCCCGGGTGACGAAGACCTCCCCGTGCTCGAAGGGGTTCATGGTCCCGGGGTCGACGTTGATGTAGGGGTCGAGCTTCTGCATGACCACCCGCAGCCCCCGGCACTTGAGCAGCCTGCCGAGCGCCGACGCCGTGAGCCCCTTGCCCAGCGAGCTGGCCACCCCGCCAGTCACGAAGATGTGCTTCGCCACGCCTCCTCCTCCGGTCCGGTCCACGTTACCCGCCCCACGGGGGCGGTCCGCGGATCCACCTACCGCTGCCGCTGGCGTCGGGCCAGGCCCAGCAGTTCGGTGGCGTGGTCCCGGGCCGCGGCGCTGCCGGGTTGGCCAGACAGCATCCGCGACAGCTCCACCACCCGGGCCGACCCGTCCACCACGGTGAGCTCGGACACCGTGCGGCCGTCCCGCTCGACCTTGCCCACCGAGACCTGGCGGTCGGCGAAGGCCGCCACCTGGGGCAGATGGGTCACCACCAGGACCTGGT
>DASQQH010000403.1:0-7136 GCA_035643555.1 Acidimicrobiales bacterium
GCGGTGCTGTCGTCGGACGTGATGTCGTCGTCGGCGTACGCCACCGAGCAGATGCTGGTGATCCTCATCCCGGTGGTGGGGGTCGCCGCCTTCTCCCTCGTGGGTCCGATGACCGCCGCCATCTTGGTGGTCCTGGCCTTCGTCACCGCCTGCTACCGCCAGGTGGTGCGCACCTACCCGGTCACCGGCGGGTCCTACGTGGTCACCCGGGACAACTTCGGGCTGACCGCCGCCCAGATCCCCGCCGCGGCCCTGCTCATCAGCTACTCGATCACCGTGGCCGTGTCGGTCTCGGCCGGGGCCGCCGCCATCGTCTCGGCCCTGCCGGACGCCTACCGGATCGGGGGGATGAGCCTGTGGCTGTCGCTCCTCTTCGTCCTCCTGTTGGCCTTCGGCAACCTCCGTGGTGTCAAGGAGGCCGGCCGGACCTTCGCCGTGCCCACCTACTTCTTCCTGCTCAACATGGGCGTGCTGATCGTCTGGGGCCTGATCCAGGGGGTCACCGGTGGCCTGCCCACCCTGCCGCTGCACCGCCCGGGTGCGATCCCGAGCGGCCACCCGGGAAGCGGGCTGCTGCTCGGCGCCGGGCTGTTCTTCATCCTGCAGGCCTTCGCCAACGGCGGCTCCGGGCTCACCGGGACAGAGGCGATCTCCAACGCCGTGACGGTGTTCAAGGAGCCCCAGGCGAAAAACGCCCGGACCACCCTCGTGCTCATGGCCACGATCCTCGGCTCGTTGTTCCTCGGGGTATCGGTCCTGGCCTCCTTCACCCACGCCGTCCCCTTCACCTCGGGGACGCCGACGGTCCTGTCCGAGATCGGCCGGGCCGTCTACGGTGGCGGCCCGGGCGGCGCGCTGCCCTATTACTGCCTGCAGGCCTCGACGGCGTTCATCCTCATCCTGGCGGCCAACACCAGCTTCAACGGGTTCCCGTTCCTGGTGAGCTTCATCGCCGAGGACCGCTACCTGCCCCGCCAGCTCACCCGGCGGGGCCACCGCCTCGTCTACTCGAACGGGATCATCGTCCTCACCGTGGTGTCCCTGGCGCTCCTCCTGGTCACCAACGCCCGGGTGTCCGCGCTGATCCCCCTGTACGCCATCTCGGTGTTCACCGGGTTCACGATGTCCGGGGCGGGGATGACCCGCTACCACTGGCGGACCCGGGAGGGCGCCTGGCGACGGAGTCTTGTGGTCAACGGGGCGGCGGCGGCGATCTGCTTCGTTGTGGTGATCATCTTCGGGGTCACGGAGTTCACCCGCGGGGCCTGGGCGGTGGTGGTGGCGATCCCCGTCATCGTCCTGGGTCTCACCCGCACCAACCGCCAGTACCGCCGCGAGCAGGAGCGCCTGGAGGAGGGGGCGCAGCGGGCGGCCGAGGCCCGGGTCCGGCGCCGCCACGTGGTCCTGGTGTTCGTGGACCGCCTGGATCTGGCCACCGCCCGGGCCCTCCAGTACGCCAGGACGCTCAACGCCGACCAGGTCCGGGCCGTCCACGTCGTCCTCGACGACCTGGCGGCCAAGGCCCTGAGGCAGCGCTGGGAGCAGCTGGGCCTCCCCGGGGAGGTCCGCCTGGAGCTGGTCGACTGCCCCAGCCGCCGGCTGCTCCGGGACGCCCTGGAGGTGGTGGCCGAGGCCCTGGCGGCGGGGGACACCGAAGTGACCGTGCTCCTGCCCCGCCGGGCCTACGCACGGGGGTGGAACCGCCTCCTCCACGACCGGACCGCCGACCGCATCGCCGGCCAGGTGAGCCGCCTCCCCGGTGCCAGCGCCACCATCGTCCCCTTCCAGGTCGAGCAGGGCCGGCTGGCCACGCCCCGACGGGTGGCGGCCGGCGACGCCCGGGTGGGCCGGGGTCGACGCCGCCGCCGGCCGGCGAACGGCGCCGGCGAGGCGCCCATGGTCCCCGGGACCCTGCCCATCGGCGAGATCCAGTGGCGCAGGCGGGCCAAGGTGGCCGGACGGGTGCGCTCGGTCGAGGTCCAGCCCTGGGGCGACACCCCGCGGCTCACCGCCACGGTGGTGGACGACACCGGCGGGGTCACGCTGGTCTTCGGCCGGCGGGAAGTGGCCGGGATCAGTACCGGGGCCCGGCTGGTGGCGGAGGGGATGGTGAGCGAGGCCCAGGGTCGCCTGGCGATCTTCAACCCGCTGATCGAGCTCCTGCCCCCCGACGACGGCGGTCCCGACGAGGAGGGGTGAGCACCCGCCTTGCTTTTTGAAGGACCAAAAACTATGTTGCGCCGACATCGAAGCGCTCGAGGTGACGAGGGGCGAGCGGGAGATGCTCAAGGCGATCTACCGACTCTCCAACGACGGGAGGGACGCCCACACCGGGGCGTTGGCCGACGCGCTCGGCGTGAGCCCCGGGACGGCCACGGCCTCGGTCAAGCGGCTCGCCGACCGGGGCCTGGCGGTGCACCGGCCCTATCGGGGTGTCGACCTCTCGGCGTCGGGGCGCCGGGCGGCGGTGGCCGCCATCCGGCGTCACCGCATCGTGGAGCGGTTCCTGTCCGACCTCCTCGGCTATCCCTGGAACGAGGCCGACCGCCTGGCCACGGGCTTCGAGCACGACCTCCCGGCCGAGGTGGAGGAGCGGCTCTTCGTGGCCCTCGACCGGCCCCTCACCTGTCCCCATGGCTTCCCCATCCCGGCCCCCGAGGTGGGGGAGATCGACGCGCTCCCGCCCCTGTACGATCTTGACCCCGGCGACGTGGCCGTGGTCGCCGTACCGGGGTCGCTGGCCCCGGAGGTGGTGGCCTTCCTGGGGACCCTGGGTATCGTGCCCGGGGTCAAGGTGGAGGTCCTCGACAAGCACCCGTTCGATGGTCCGGTCGTCCTCCGGGTGGACGGGAAGGAGCGGGCGCTGGGGGAGCGGATCGCCCGGCAGGTCTATGTGAAGAAGGAGTCCTCGTGCTCGCCATGACGCCCATCCTCGCCACCGAGGGCAACTACCAGGCCTTCTCCCTCGGCGGCGTCGAGTACGGCTGGCTGTACTTCGCGCTGGCCTGCGGGGTGGTCTCCCTCCTGGTGGCCCTGGCCTTGATGCGGGAGGTCCTGGCCGCGGACCAGGGCACCACGGTCATGAAGGAGATCGCCAACGCCATCCAGGAGGGGGCCGTTGCCTTCCTCCGGCGCCAGTTCAAGGCGATCCTGATCATCATCGTCCCCCTGGCCATCCTGGTGGGCCTGACCGCCACGAAGGTCGTCGAGCCGAACGGCACGATCGCGCTCTCCCAGCTGGGGTCCTCGGTGGCCCGGGCGATCGCCTTCCTGGTGGGGGCCACGTTCTCGGGGCTGACCGGCTTCGTGGGGATGAGCCTGGCGGTGCGGGGCAACGTCCGCACGGCCGCCGCCGCCCGGGCGGGCTCGGCTTCCCTGGCGCTGCGGGTGGCCTTCCGCACCGGCGGCATCACGGGGCTGTTCGTGGTGGGCCTCGGCCTGATCGGGGCGGCCGGGATCACCCTGATCTTCCAGAACTCGGTGGTCGAGGTGCTGGTCGGGTTCGGGTTCGGCTGCTCGCTGCTGGCCCTGTTCATGCGAGTCGGCGGGGGGATCTTCACCAAGGCCGCCGACGTCGGGGCCGACCTGGTGGGGAAGGTCGAGGCGGGTATCCCCGAGGACGATCCCCGCAACGCGGCCACCATTGCCGACAACGTCGGCGACAACGTGGGGGACTGCGCCGGGATGGCGGCCGACCTGTTCGAGTCCTACGAGATCACGATCATCGCCGCCTTGATCCTCGGCTACGCGGCGTTCCAGTCGGTCCACCTCAACCCGGTCAAGGGGATCATCTACCCCCTCGTGGTGGTGGCCTTCGGCATCCTGGCCGCCATCCTGGGCGTGTTCGCGGTGCGTGGGCGCCAGAGCGACGCCACCGCCATGGTGGCGGTGAACCGGGCCTACCGCCTGGCCGGCGCGGCCACCGTCGTGGCCGCCTTCCTGGTCGCCTACTTCTACGTGGGGGATCTGAAGGTCTTCTGGGCGGTGCTGGTGGGCGTGGGCCTCGGCCAGGCGGCAAGCCTCATCACCGAGCACTTCACCTCGACCGAGCGGAGTCCTGTCCGGGAGATCTCCGACTCCTCCCGTACGGGGCCGGCCACCACCGTCCTGTCGGGGCTCTCCGTCGGCCTGGAGTCCACCGTGTGGGCGATCCTGGCCATCGTGGTGGCGATCGCCCTGGCCATCGCCATCGGTGGGGTGGCCAACATCGAGCTCACCCTGTACCTCGTGGCCCTCATCGGGATCGGTCTGTTGTCAACGACGGGGATGGTGGTGTCCGAGGACAGCTTCGGACCCGTGGCCGACAACGCAGCCGGTGTGGCCGAGATGGCTGGAGAGTTCGGTGGGGACGCCGAGCGGATCATGGTCAACCTCGACGCCGTGGGCAACACCACCAAGGCCATCACCAAGGGCGTGGCCATCGCCTCGGCCGTGATCGCCACCATCGCCCTGTTCGCCTCCTTCGTGGAGACCATCGGCTCCCAGCTCAACCTGCACATCGTCGGCGCGGCCCTCTTCAAGGCGGCCCAGACCCAGATCAACGTCGCCAACCCCACCATCTTCGTCGGCCTGCTGATCGGGGGCTCGGTGGCCTTCATGTTCTCGGGTCTGGCCATCCGGGCGGTGGGCAGGTCGGCCGGCACGGTGGTCCAGGAGGTCCGGCGCCAGTTCCGGGACCATCCGGGGATCATGGACGGCACCGAGAAGCCCCAGTACGGCCGGGTCATCGGCATCTGCACCGCCGCGGCCCAGCGGGAGCTGACCACCCCGGCGCTGCTGGCGATCCTCACCCCGGTGATCGTGGGCTTCGGTATCAACTACTACGCCTTGGGCGCCTTCCTGGCCGCGGCCATCGTGACCGCCCAGCTGATGGCCGTCTTCCTCTCCAACGCCGGCGGGGCCTGGGACAACGCCAAGAAGTACATCGAGGACGGCCACGAGGGTGGCAAGGGCTCCGAGGCCCACAAGGCCGCCGTGATCGGCGACACGGTGGGGGACCCCTTCAAGGACACCGCGGGTCCGGCGCTCAACCCGCTGATCAAGGTGATGAACCTGGTGTCCTTGCTGATCCTCCCCCTGGTCATCAGCCTCTACCACCACACCACGGCCCGCTACGCCATCGCCGCTGCGGCCCTGATCATCTTGCTCGCCTCGATCGCCTACTCCAAGCGGAGCACGGGAACCATGGCCGAGGAGCCCACCTCCGCCGAGGTGGCCGAGGGGGACGAGTCGGTGCTGGCGACAGCAGGGGATGGTGGCGGCATGGCCCAGCTGGCCGACGGCCGTGACCAGGTGCTCCGCCAGGCGATCGATCGGTGGGTCGCCGACCTGGGTCACGAGGACCACGAGCTCCGGGACCGCCTGCTCAAGGTCAAGGAGGGGTTAGGGGAGCCCAGTTCGGCGAGCTGAGGACCGGTCGGTGCGAACGACGCCGCGGGGTGCTCCTGGCTGGGGAAGGTGCGACCAGATGACGGTGCGGCTTGACAGCGCCTCGGTGTCCTGCGAACCCTCTACGTAGATCGGTATGCCCAAGCCTCTTGTCATCGTCGAGTCTCCGGCCAAGGCCAAGACGATCGCCGGGTTCCTCGGCTCGGACTTCGTGGTCGAGTCGTCGATCGGCCACGTCCGGGACCTGCCCCGCAGCGCGGCCGATGTCCCCTCCGCCTTCAGGGGCGAGCCCTGGGCCCGCCTTGGCGTGGACGTCGACAACGACTTCAAGCCGCTCTACGTGGTGGCGAAGGAGAAGAAGTCCCAGATCCAGAAGTTGAAGGCAGCGCTCAAGGACGCCAGCGAGCTCTACCTGGCGACCGACGAGGACCGGGAGGGCGAGTCGATCGCCTGGCACCTGCTCGAGGTGCTCACACCCCGGGTCCCGGTCAAGCGCATGGTCTTCCACGAGATCACCCCCCAGGCCATCGAGGCGGCCGTGGACAACTACCGGGACCTCGATCGCCGACTGGTCGACGCCCAGGAGGCCCGGAGGATCCTGGACCGGCTGTACGGCTACGAGGTCTCCCCCGTGCTGTGGAAGAAGGTCATGCCGCGGCTCTCGGCGGGGCGGGTGCAGAGCGTCGCCATCCGTATGGTCGTCGAGCGGGAGCGGGCCCGCATGCGCTTCCGGGCGGGCTCGTGGTGGGACATCGCGGGTACCTTCGAGGTCCGGGCCGAGGAGTCGGGTGGTGGCACCTTCGAGGCCACGCTGGTCGGCCTGGACGGGCGTCGTCTGGCGACGGGGAGGGACTTCGACGAGTCCGGCCAACTGGCGGGCCGGGGCGAGGTCGCCCTGCTGGACGAGGCCGGGGCCCGAGGGCTCGCCGAGCGCCTGGAAGCCGCCACCTTCGCCGTCACCTCCGTTGAGGAGAAGCCCTACCGGCGGTCCCCCTACGCGCCCTTCATGACCTCCACGCTGCAGCAGGAAGCGGGGCGCAAGCTGCGCTTCAGCTCCCAGCGCACGATGCAGGCGGCCCAGCGGCTCTACGAGAGCGGCTACATCACCTACATGCGGACCGACTCCACCGCCCTGTCCGAGTCGGCGCTGGAGTCGGCGCGGGCCCAGGCCCGCGCCATGTACGGGGACGACTACGTCCCCGATCGGCCCCGACGCCACGAACGGAAGGTGAAGAACGCCCAGGAGGCCCATGAGGCCATCCGGCCCGCCGGTGACCACTGGCCCACCCCCGATGAGATGGCCGGACAGGTCGGGGCCGACGAGCGTCGGATCTACGAGCTGGTGTGGAAGCGGACGGTGGCTTCCCAGATGGCCGACGCCAGAGGGACGAGCGCCCAGGTGCGGCTGGTGGGGCGGCCGGGCGGTGGGGAAACCCCCGCTGCGGGCGCGGGGGCCGGGCAGGAGCCCGGGAGGGCGTGGCGAGAGGTAGCCGAGGCGGAGTTCAGCGCCAGCGGCAAGGTGATCACCTTCCCGGGGTTCCTGCGGGCGTACGTGGAGGGGGCCGACGATCCCGAGGCCCAGCTCGAGGACCAGGAGAACCGCCTTCCCCCCTTGGCGGCGGGGGATCCCCTGACGGCGCACCGCCTGGAGCCCGAGGGCCACACCACCCAGCCGCCGGCCCGGTACACCGAGGCCTCCCTTGTCAAGGCGCTCGAGGAGATGGGGGTCGGCCGGCCCTCCACCTACG
>DASQQH010000404.1:0-3423 GCA_035643555.1 Acidimicrobiales bacterium
AGGTACAGGGCGGCCAGGGCCAGGGAGGCCAGCCCGAAGCCCAGCAGCACCTCCCGGGGGAAGGTGGGCCCCAGGACCGCCGCGGTCACCTGGTAGTAGCGGAGGATGGCGTAGAAGCTGATGGCGAGCAGGGAGCCTGACAGCAGCGCCGACACCGGGGTGGGTGCCTCGGCGTGGGCGTCGGGGAGCCAGGTGTGCACCGGGGCCAGGCCCATCTTGGTCCCGAAGCCGAGGACGGCCAGCACGTAGGCGAGGCGGACCATGGTGGGCGGCAGGCGGTGGGCGGCCCCGAGCAGGGTGGGAAGGACCATGGCGTGGCCGGGGCCGAGGGGAACGGTGCCCGCGGCGTAGAGGACGACGGTGGCGAACAGGGCGACGCCCAGGCCCATGGAGGCGATGAGCAGGTACTTCCAGGACGCCTCGGCGGCCCCGTCGGTGTCGTCGATGGCCACCAGCAGGGCGGAGACCACGGTGGTGATCTCGATCGCCACCCACAGGAGAACCAGGTTGGCCACGATGGGCGCCACGGCCATCGCCCAGCAGAACAGGTTGAACCCCGCCCAGAACCGGCGCCGGTAGCGGGACGGGGCCGGGTGGCGGAGGTACCCGACGGCGAAGACCGCGGTGGTGGCGTAGAGGAAGGCGGTGGCCACCAGGAACACCACCGACAGGGCGTCGGCCCGCAGCTGGCCGTCCAGGGCGGTGACCACCCCCGACCCGGCGGCGGGCACCAGGGCCAGGGCACAGGCGAAGGTGGCCGCGCCTGCCCCCACGGTGGCCACGGCGCCCACCCGGGGGGGCGCCCACCAGGCCAGGACGCCCACGGCGGCGGGGAGGACCAGGATCACCACGAGCAGGGGTCCCACGGCCATCACCCCCGGAGCCGGTCCAGAGTCTCGGTCGACAGCGTCCGGGCCCGCCCGTGGTGGACCCGCATCAGCACCCCGAAGGCCACCACGGCCACCAGCAGGTCGAACAGGAGGGCCACCTCGACGATGAGGGGGAGACCGGCGGCGACCACCAAGCCGGCCGCCGACACCCCGTTCTCCAGGGAGAAGAACCCCACGGCCTGGGAGACCACGTCACGGCGCAGGACGACCAGGAGGAAGGCGACCAGGATGGCCGCCCCGGCCATGCCGAGGGCCGGCACGGGGAAGGAGGGGGCGTGGAAGGGGAGCGTGCCCACGGCGACGAACCCGAAGGTGGCCACCACCGCGGCGATCAGGGCCATGGTCGCCACCCCGAGGCGGTGGCTGCCGGCCAGGTCCACGTCGACCTCCCGGAGGACCCGGAGGATGATGGCGGGGACCGCCACGGCCTTGAGGGCGACCGACAGCGCGGCCAGCGCGTAGAGGTCGGGCTCGTGGCGGGTGATGGCCGCCACGGTGGCCAGGGCGGCGACGGCCAGGGACTGGAAGGCGTACAGGCGGACCTGGGAGCGCTGCAGGCTCACCCGGAGCATGGCGAACTCGCTGAGGAGCACCAGGGCCACCACCACCTCGGCGGTGGCCACCTCCGGCGAGGGGGCCAGGGCGGTGGCCACCCTCACCCGCCCCCCAGGTAGAGGACGAGGAGGGCCAGAGCGGCGAGCACGAGGGCGGCCGCCATGAACTCGGTGATCCGGAACAGGCGCAGCTTGGAGAAGGAGTTGTCGATCAGGGCGAACAGGAACCCCACGCCCAGGGCCTTGCCGATGAAGATGGGGATGGCCAGCAGCACCGGGCCCACCTGCCGGGAGGACGACAGCCCCCAGGGGGCGGAGAAGACGTTGATCAACAGCACGTACAGGATGAGCTGCTTCATGGTGGTGCCCCACTTGAGGAGGGCGAGCGCCGGTCCCGAGTGCTCGAAGGTGCGGGCCTCGTCGATCATCCCGAACTCGACGGTGCTCGAGTGGGTCTCCACCGGGATCCGGGCGGTGTCGGAGAGCACCGCCAGGAAGAAGGCCACGGCGGCCAGCAGGTGGGCCGGCCGCACCGCCTGGCCGAGGGAGGCCCGGGCGGCGGCGGACTCGGCGTAGGGGAGGTCCGTGGTGGTGATGATGGCCACGGTGAAGGTGACGAAGACGATGGCGGGCTCGATCAGGGCGGCGAAGGTCATGGCCCGGCTGCTGCCCAGCTGGGCGTAGGGGCCACCGGTCTCGGCGGCGGCGAGGGAGACCGAGAAGGCGGCCAGGGCCAGGAAGAAGGCGCCCCCGATGATGTCGGCGATGTAGCCGAGGGGCAGGGCGAAGGTGGTCAGCTCGGGGATCAGCAGGGGGACGATGAGGTAGCAGACGAAGGCCACCACCGGGGCGGCGAGGAAGACCCAGCTGGCGTCCTCGGGGACGAGCTGCTCCTTGCCGAACAGCTTGGCCAGGTCGTAGTAGGGCTGGAGCACCCGGGGCCCCCGGCGTCCCTGGATCCGGGCCTCGAGGTGGGAGATGGCGCCGCTGACGAAGGGGGCGAAGGCGACGATCATCAGGTCCTGGAGGACCTGGATCGTGGCCGGTGCCAGCCGCATTCGCCCGTCTCCTTCCACGCAGGGTCACCGCGCAGAAGCCATCAGCCCTCTCGGGCAGTTCGGGCGAGCGCCCGCCGGAGCCTCATCCGGGTTCGCGCAGCGTAGCCGGTGGCCTGCCGGCCACTGCAAACCGGCCGGCCCGCCCGGCTGGCCGGTCCACCGCCGAGGGCCAGGAGCGTCACCCAGGCCCGTCGCCCAGCCAGGGGCGATTCACCGGGGGCACAGGGCGAGAGGGGCGATGCTCAGCCGAGCTGTTCCCGGAACTCGGCGACCGCCTCCGGTGGGGGGAGGGCGTAGGCGCCCCGGCGGCTGGTGCCGGTGCCGGTGAGGCGCCGGAGACGCACGGCGGCCTCCGCGGTGGCCAGGGTGACCGCCAGGCCGTTCAGCACCACCGCCCCGCCGATCGTGAAGCCGGGCTCGCCGGCGAACAGCAGCATCGGGTAGCCGCCGGCGGGGATGACCACGTCGATGCCGGCGTCGACCAGGGGGGCCACCTGGGCGGCGAAGTCCTCCCGCATCCGGGCGTACAACGCCTCGTCGCCGAAGGCCCGGTTGTAGTCGGCGACGTCGGCGGTCACCGCCCGCACGGCCACCACCCGCTGGGTCAGGCCGTGGCGGACGATCTGGTCCTCGTGGTAGGGGATGAACACGGGATTGATCGTGACCAGGCCGAGCTTGCGACCGAGCATGCACCCGTGCAGCATCGTCGCCTCGCCCAGGGCGATCACCGGGATGCTGATCGCGGCCCGCGCCTCCGCCAGCCCCGGCTCCTGGAAGTGCCCGATGACGAAGGCGTCGTAGCCTTCCGCCTCGGCCACCAGGGCGGCCCGGATCACCGCCGCCGCGCACCGGAACTCGGTGATCGGGTGCAGGAAGCGGTCCCCGGGACGGATGCCGTGCACGTCGACGGTCACCCCAGCC
>DASQQH010000405.1:0-3193 GCA_035643555.1 Acidimicrobiales bacterium
CGAGGTTCGCTGGAGCGACCATGAGGGGCGGTTCATGTTCGCGAAGCTGCACGAAACAGGAACCCGCAGTGCACCGCCGGCGCTGCCCCGGCTCGTCCGGACAAGAGGCGCTCGACCGGACGGTCCACCGCGGCCGCTGCCCAGAGCCCCGTCAGCTGTGCCCGGCGAAGCAGGCGCTCGGGCGCCGTCAACGGCGTCGTCCGGGGAGGATTCTGTGGGTCGCCGGTTCGTGAGGCAGACCGTCCTGTCGACCGGGCCACGAGGTGGCCGAGCCCGGTGATCGCCCGCAGACAGGGGGAGTAGTCGTAGGGGCGGCGGGCCAGGACGTCGAAGCCCTCGAGCCGGAAGAGATCGACCCATCCAGCCACGTCGTGGGAGAAGACGTAATCCGCCTGATCCCGGATGTTCTCCAGGATCAAGGCGTACCCCCCGGGCTTGAGGAGGGAACGGATTCGTCGCACCATCGCCACCTGCTGATCGAAGGGGTTGTGTTGGATGACGGTCACCGAGGAGACGAGATCGTAGTGGCGGTCGTCGGAGAAGTCCTGGAGGGCCACCTGCTCGAATCGCAGCTGCGGGTGGCGCTGGCGGTTCAGGTGGATGAGGGCCGGCTGCAGGTCGATACCCACCACGTCGTAGCCGCGCCCCTCGAGGCGACGGCACCACCGACCGGACCCGCAGCCAACCTCCAGGGCGCGCTCGCCGGCACCCGGGGACGGTACCAGCGCCAGGAGATGCTCGTAGGTGGCAGCCTGCAGCGCCCCCAGGTGCTCGTTCAGCCAGACGGGGGCGCCGGGCCAACACACGTTGCCCAGGGCCGCCGGGTCGTTCTCCAGATCCAGGGCTCCGGATCGGGTGGCGTGCGCTCTCCAGTAGGCGCGCAACTCGTCCCAGGAGAGTCGTTGTATCGCCGCCGGGTCCACTACCTGCCCTGCCGGATCATGGTGGGTACCGTCCGGGGTGCGCGCGGTGGCTGGGCCACGACCAGCGCCCACCGGCGCTCGATCTCCCGAACCAGTTGATGGGCCCACTGGTCGGGGCTGAGCTGCCCGGCGAGGGAACGGCTGCCCGCCGAGTACCTGGTGAGTTCGGCGGGGGTCAGGTTGGAGATCTCCCTGAGGGCCGCCGCCAGCTCGTCGGGGTCGTCCGACGGCACCAGGCGGCCGTTGAACCCGTGCTGCAGGAAGGCGTCGGCGGCGCCCACGGCGGTGGTGCAGATCAACGCCAAGCCGGCACAGGCGGCCTCATGCACGACGACCCCCCAAGGCTCCCAACGACTGGGCAGGACGAGGCAGGTCGAGCGGTGCATGAGGTCCGCCAACCGTGACGGCTGGCAGAAGCCCTCGAGCTCGACCCCCTCCAGATGGCGCAGGTGGTGTTCGCCCGGTCCCGTCCCGGCCACGGTAAGGGGCCAGGGGTCCGCCGTGCCTTGCCGGTACCGGCGGTACGCCTCACCGAGCACATCGGTCCCCTTCGAGTCCACGAGTCGGGCAGCGAACAAGAAACGCCGAGCCTCAGCCACGTCGGCCGGGGGGCGGGCGCGGCGCTCGAAGGCGGCGCAGTCGGCGGTGTACAGGCCCCGGATGATCTGACGGTCGGTAACCCCGAGCATCCGTGCAAAGCGGGCCTGGCGCTCGCCCGGCACGAATACGCACTCGTAGAGAGGCGCCAGCCACGGCCGGAAGACCACCCGGCCCAACCATTGCTTGGGATGGTTTCGCCAGCAGTTGTCCATGCACAGCACCCGCAGGGCCCGCCCACGGAAGGCGCGCACGGCGCGGCGGTATGCGGCAATGTTCCACGACGAGACCAGGATGGCGTCGGGACGGAATGACTCCAGCACCGGGAGGACGGCGTCGTCCATCTTCCCTTCTCTGTTGCCCCGGTACCAGTTCTCGAGGGGGGCGAGGGCCTTCTCATCGAACGGCGCCTGGGGCCAGGGAGCGGGCGCGGCGAGGAGCACATCTGCCAGGTCCTGCAGCGCGCTCAGGCAGCTGCTCAGGTAGCCGGACGGTCCCGGCCAGAGTACGGCGATCCGCAATCGCCGTCCGATCGTCACAACCCCGACCCCGCCACGTTGCGTTTCTACCCTCGCATCCCTTGCGTAAACGCCCGCTATCAGCTACTAGCCTCGTGCCATGGCGGATCCCACCGCGCTGGCGCGGTGAGCCGGCGGGGGCCGGCCTGGCCGAGGAACGCACGTGGCCGAGCGGGAGCCCCCCCGTGGCGGGGCTGGACCCAATCGGCGTTCAGCCATTCCCTGCTGGCCGGGCTGGCTTCCCAGGGGGTGCTGGTCATCTCTGGCCCGCTGGTGGCGCGACTCCTCGGGGTGCAGGGACGGGGCGCTCTGGCGTTCGTGACGGTGGTGGCGTTGATCTGCAGCCAGGTCTTCGGGGCCGGCCTCTCCACCTCGGTCTCCTACCACCTGGCACGCCAGCCGGTCGGCGCCCGGAGCGGACTGTGGCGCTACGTTCCGTTGTGGCTCTGTCTCCTGATGGCCGCCGGGCTCACGACCGATTCGGTGCTGGTCGCGGCCGGGACTGAGCGGCTCGGCAGTTGGTTCCTGGTCGCCGCGGGACTCCTGGCGCCGGTGTTGATGATCCAGCAGATGGCAATGGCCATCCTGCAGGGAGAGCGCCGGTTCGGCGAGTTCAACCTTCTGCGGGTCCTGCCGGCGCTCTTCTACGCGATGGCGACGGCTGTTCTCTACCTCTTCGTCGGACACGCCTCGGTCCTGGCCGTGCTCGCCTGCAGCGTGGCAGCCGGCGCAGGTGCCGGCGTCCTGGCGGCGAGGGGGATCAGGCGGGGGCCAGCTTCCCCGACCCCGGTGACGATCGATGCTCCGGGGCTACTTCGCTACGGCTTGCTGTCCCTGGTGGGAACCGCCGCCCCACTTACCACCCTGAATCCCGATCAGGTTCTGGTGGGTCTCGTGCTTTCCACACGCGATCTCGGCCTATACGTGGTGGCCTGCGCATTCGCCAACCTGACCCCGCTGCTCCTGCACAGCATCGGGATGATCGCTGAACCGCGTCTCGCTGCAGCGTCCAGCGACGCTGCTCGGCGGACCATCACCGTGAGGGTGTGCGCGCTAGGGGTGATGGTGGGCTGTGGCGCGACCGTGGCGGTGCTGGCGATCATGCCCCTCGCCGTGCGGGTGTTCTTCGGTGCTCCCTTTGCCGGCGCCGTTCCC